>NZ_JACVJJ010000096.1:0-54978 GCF_015711935.1 Candidatus Solincola tengchongensis | reverse complement strand
AGGCCCCCTCCTGCCCGGGGTTCTGCAGGCAGAGCCACTCCTCGAACCCCTCCCGCGTGCACCCCTCGGCGAAGTACCAGTCCTGCCGCGGGGAATCGGCGCCCAGGACGCAGTGGCCTCCGGACCAGCGCCCGCCGTAGAGGAAGTACATGGGGCGCTCGGCCACGATGGGGGAGGAGGCGTGGACGTGCACGGAGAGGTCCCTCCCCGGGCCCAGGAGGTGGTTGACGTTCAGGGTGGTGCGGGAGTGGGGCGGGAGGTCCACCTGCAGGGGGACCACCTCCCCCTCCCCGGTGTGGAAGGTGAGGGCGCAGGAGGCCCCCTCCTGCCCGGGGTTCTGCAGGCAGAGCCACTCCTCGAACCCCTCCCGCGTGCACCCCTCGGCGAAGTACCAGTCCTGCCGCGGGGAATCGGCGCCCAGGACGCAGTGGCCTCCGGACCACTCCAGCCCCTCGCTCAGATCCCAGCGGTGCACGGACATGCGCGCCGGGTCCAGGGTGACGTCGTGCCCCCCGGCGGCGAGGACGCCGGCCGTGGACTCCAGCATGATGCGGAAGGCGTTGTAGGGGTAACCGGTGTTGCGGGTCCCATCATGGTAGGGGTTGGTGTTCTCGGTATAGGGCGTGTCCGGGTCGTGCCTCCCGTACCCGCTCACCGGGTAGAGGACGTGCTTGGCGGCGTACCAGTCCAGGGCCACGGGGTCGGTGCCCGCCAGGAGTATGTTCGTGCGCACCGCCTTGGAGTAGGGGGCGTCCGGCCCGTCGGGATGGGCCGGGCTCACCCAGATGGCGTCTATGATGTTCAGGTCGGGGAAGATCACCTGGTTCATTATCCGCCCCATGAAGCCGCGGTAGAGGAGGTCGTAATGCACGTTGCTGGTCATGTGGATGCTGGGGACCCCCATGAAGTTCTTCAGGGCGGCGGTGACCCCGGCCAGGTGGTGGGACTTGAGCACCGGGATGTTGATGAGTTTGACCCTGCTCTTGTCGTACCCGCTCCCGGTCCATATGCCCCGGCGCAGGGAGATGCAGGTCCCCCTCCCGGTGATGAACTTGGGGTAGGAGACGTTGTCCCCCAGGATGACGTACCCCTGCCGGTAGTCGCCGGACTCGAACTCGTACACCGCGTTGTCGGTGAAGGACCACCAGCTGGAGGCCGATACCCGCGAGGGGTCGCCGAAGGAATCCACCACCGCCTGGAAGGACTGGTAGATGTTCTCGGCGTTGTTGTAGCGCTGCGTGTAGTCCGGGCCTCCCTCGCAGTTCTCCACGATGACCACCTCCCCGGTGAAGCCGTCGGGATGCTCGAGTATGGCGGTTATCAGCCCCTTCACCAGGTCGGTGTTGGTCATGCCCCTCTGGTCCCAGGCGGCGTTGACCTTGAGGAGCACGACGTCGTCGCGGGCGATGATGCCGTCGGGGCCGGCCCCCGGGTAGTACTTGTCGCTGCGGTAGAAGCTCAAACCACCCTCCCACATGAGGCGGATGAGGCCCCGCACCCCCGGGTGGTGGGGGTCGGCCTGCGAAGGCACGGGGACGTGGTCCACGACGAAAAGGTGATGCGCGTCGTCGGCATCGGCGGCCTGCCAGCTCTCGGGCACCAGGGCGGCGGCCCGGGAGCGGGCCGCTTCCAGGTCCAGCTCCACGGCCGGAACACCGGCCTCCGTGGCCCCTCTCCAGTCCACCAGCGGAAAGAGCAGCAAAATGGCTATGATTGGTATTATTATCCATTTCCTTCCCGGGAAGCGCGCCCCGAGAGAACGGGCCAGGAAGGCCCCTCCCAGCGAGAGGATCCATCCCGAGTGGACCATGGCCGCTTGCTGGCAGGGATAGCGCAGGCGGGAGGGCTTGCGCCCGCTCCGCAACAGCAGCCAAAGGAGACAGAAAAGGGAGAACAGGGGGTAGACAAGACTGCGCACCCTTCCCCCCGCCCGCCTCAGCGGCCTCATCTGCGGGGGGCGGTTCCCTGCAGCACTCACCTTAGGCTCATTCACCTTCTCCTCCCTCAAAGCCGCTCCCCCTCTCGAGCCTTTTCCTCTCCCCCGCCGTACTTTCCGCATCCGGGCACGCCGGGGGCATCCCGTGTCCGAGGCCGTCAGGGACGGGCCTTGCCGGTCCGCCCGTCCACCCCGCCACAACCCCCGGAGACCCCGACCCACCTTGCCGGTCCTCACCGCCGCCGTCTCCACCTCAAAGGCGCCGGCTCGGCCTCACCGAACCCCACATTTCAAGCCCTACCACCATGCTCCATCCTCTCCAGGGCCTGGCTCGCCGCCTGCCTCACCTCCATATCCCCGTCCCCCAGCAGGTCCCTGAGCCGGGGCACGGCCTCCGAAGCCCCTATCCTGCCCAGTCGGCGGGCGGCTTCCGCTCTCCTGGCTGCAGAGCGTGAGTCGAGCTCCCTCATCCTCATGGCCGTGAAGCCGGCCAGACCGTAGAGCTTCTCCACCTTTTCCTTAAGGGGGCCCTCGGCCTGATCGCCCATCCTCAGGAGCACCTCCTCCAGGGCACCGGGATGGGGATCCCGCAGGAGGTCACGCAGGGCCTCCTCCGGGGATATCCTTGGCAGGGCGGCGTAAAGGATGGTCTCGTAACCGCGCATGATCTCCAGGGTGCGGGCGCGGCGGTATACCTTCACGATGCGCACCAGGAGGTAAATGGAGAAGATGGCCAGAGAGATCACCACGGCCGTCAGGAGGTAAAGAAGGACTTTTCCCACTTTTTTCCATCTCCCGGCTTCCCCGCGGCCCCCGGGCCACGGCTCGACCCCGGATATCCCAGGCGTTACCCGTCGGCTGCAGACGCTCTCGTCAGTCATATTATAAGCTCAGCGGCGACGGAAACCCTTAAACAATCCACGGAGCTTTCAACCCGCCCGGTTTCCGGAAATGTCGTCACGAGGCGGCCCCGGGATGGTCGCACCCGCGGCCTTCCCTCTCCCGGAAAGCGGCACATGCGCCGCGCCGATCGTCACGGACGTGAGGGAACACCCGGAAAAGTCCGGAGGCGGAGGCGACGACGCAGGGAGGGTTGGACAAGCCCCCTCCATCCCCGTATCATTTTCCTGGCCGGAGGCCCGGCCGGCGCGCGAAACCATAGGGTACGCCATTGGGTGAGGTTGAGGAGCAGGACCTTGATCATCGACGCCCACACCCATCTTTTCCCTCCCCGCGCCAGGGAGAGGCCGGCCTCGGTGAGCGAGGAGGAGATCGCCTTTCGCCTCCTCTTCGCCTCCGGAGGCCAACGCATGGTCTCCCCGGAGGAGATGCTCTCCGAGATGGACTCCGAGGGTGTGGATGCCGCCGTTCTCTGCCCTTTCCCCTGGATGACCCTGCGGGCCTGCGCGGAGAACAACGACTATATCCTGGAGGTGGCCTCCTCTCACCCCGGGCGCTTCATCCCCTTCGCCGTGGCCAATCCCAGGTGGGGCCGTCCCGCGGTGGAGGAAGCGCGGCGCTGCCTGGAAGCTGGGGCCAGGGGCATCGGCGAGCTGCACGCGCAACCTCAGGGTTTCGACCTCCTGGACGAGGGGCTCGTCTCCCCCCTCGTGGAACTGGCCGTGGAGTACGGGGTGCCCATCATGGTGCACGTGAACGAACCCGTGGGCCACACCTACCCCGGCAAGGGCCCGGTGACCCCGGAAACCGCTTACCGCCTGGTCAGGACATATCCCGAGGCGGTCTTCATCCTTCCCCACTGGGGGGGCGGCCTACTCTTCTACGAGCTCATGCCCGAGGTGGCCGAGGAGTGCCGCAACGTGTATTACGACACCGCCGCCTCTCCCTTCCTCTACCGTTCCGGGATCTACCGGCTGGCGGCGGAGGCCGCCGGGAGCGGGAAGATACTCTTCGCCACCGACTATCCGCTGCTGCCCTATCGGCGCACCCTCGCCGACGCCCGCAACGGACTGGAAAATACCCCCTTTGCGCAGGAGGTCCTGGGCGGGAACGCCGCCCGCCTCTTCGGCGTCACAAAGGTTTGAGCGGCGGCGTCATCGCCAACGGCGTGGGGCGGAACGCCCTTCTCGGATCCCGGCCACGGAAGCGCCGCCGCCCTTGACCGGCCCGGGAGGGGGAAACAACCTCCCGGGTAAGCGGCCTTGAAGGACATGGATCAGGGGGGAGTGAATAACAAGAATGGACAAGGCGGCCGGGTCGCCCATCCGGAGAAGGAGGGCGTCGTTCCAAGAGGAAGGCCAACGGAGTCGGACAGGAGCCTTTGAGTCGTTCAGGTGGGGTGAAGGAGAGGCGATATGAGGATGCAACGGTTCGCATGGTGGAAATCGACGCTCGCCGGGATGTCCGTGATCCTGCTCCTTCTCGCGGCAACGGTGGGCCTCTACGGCTGCTCTCCGGCCAGGTCGTCGCGGGAGGGTGAGCAGGCCCCGAAACCGAACGAGCCGCCCGTGAACCCCCTGACCGGGGAGGAGGTCTCCTCCTGGGACCTCCTCACCCGACGCCCCCTGGCGGTCAAGGTGGAGAACGACCCCAAGGCCAGGCCACAGAGCGGCATAATCGACGCCGACCTGGTCTATGAGGAGCTGGTCGAGGGCGGGGTGACCCGCTTCATCTGCGTCTATCTTTCCAGGGATTCCCAGGTCATCGGGCCCACGCGCAGCGCCCGCCCTTCGGACATCGACATCACCTTTTACCTGGACCCCCTACTCATCTGCAGCGGAGGGGCCAGCCAGGTCATCTCCATGGTCAAGGCGGCGGGGTTGAGGTACATCTCCGAGGATTCCGTGCACTTCTGGCGGGACCGCACGCGGAAGATACCCCACAACCTGTACACCAGCACCGCCCTTCTCCGCCAGTACCTGACGGAGACCGGCGACACCTACAACAAACTCCCCCAGAGCGGGCTGGTCTTCACCTCGGGAGGCGGCGATTCCGGGGAGGGAGAAGGGGAGGAAGCACAGAGCGCCTCGCAATCTCAAGCGACCTCCATCAACATCCCCTACAAGGCCACTATCTGCGCCGCCTCCTACCAGTACGACGCCTCCACGGATACCTATCTGCGCTCCATAAACGGCGTCCCCCACACCGACCTGACGACGGGAAAACGGGTAGCCCCGCGCAACGTCATCGTGCAGTTCATCACCGTGACCGGAAGCGGCATCTACGACGTGACCGGCGCGGAGACCCCCAACCTGCAGGTCATCGGGAGCGGCAAGTGCCTGGTCTTCACCGGCGGCAAGGTTTACCACGGCACCTGGAAGAAGGCCAACCGCAACTCCCCCACTCGGTTCCTGGACGAGAACGGGAGGGACATCCCCCTCCACCCGGGCCAGACCTGGATCCACCTGGTCACGGAGGACATCGGCGCGGTCTATAAGTGAGTCTCGCGCATCAGTAACCTCCACCCGGGAAAACGCGTTCTTCCCATCCTCCTCATCCGCGGGGTAATACCGCCTTCCCTGCAGCTCCCGGTGCCGCCGGGCGAGGCGGAGGAGACGGGGGAGGTCCGGTGCGAGGAGGCGTCCCGGAAGGCCCGGGGCTATGCGGTGCGCAGCCTCCCGCTCCGCTTGGCGCGGCGGTAATACCGCCCGCCGTGGAGGTTCTGGTACCACCAAGCGAGGCGGATGAGCCAGGGCAGGTCCGGTATCCAGAAACCGTCCGGCGGTTCCTCGGAGGGCTCCACCCTTCCCGGCTGGATGTCGGCGACCGCGACCCCCTCCCCTTCCTCACGGGAGAGACGAGCCAGCACCCGGCCCGTGGCGTCCACGATCATCGTCTCCCCGAGGTAATAGGAGCGGTAGGGGAGGCCGGGCAGGAGGGGCATCCGGGCCTCGAATTCCTGGGCATGGGCGGCGTGGACCACCGGGACGCCCAACATGCGGGCCATGCGCACCGGCGTCTGGCGCATGATCTCCAGGTTGCGCCGGTGGGCCTCCTTCTTGCCCGGCAGGGGGATGGCCCGGTCGGGCACCGTCCACCAGCAGGACCCGCCCACGAGCAGGTCCACCTTGCCGCGCAACCTGTGCACCGTGCGGGTCCGCACCAGCTCCCAGCAGAGGGCCACCCCCACCGGTCCCAGCGGCGTCTGGAGTATTCCCTCGTCTTTCCCTCCCAGGTAATAGCAGTTCTCCCACATGGTGGGCTGGTCCTTGTCGTGGACGGCATAGTCCCCGTCGGGGAAGGCCAGGACGAAGGTGTTGTAGTTATCACCTCCCCGTGAAGCGATGAACGACCCTCCCACATAACCCCCGTTGCGCCGGGCCGCTCCCCGGAGCATCTCCAGGGCGGGCCCCTCGAAGGGAAGCGCGGCCTGGAGCATGTCCGGGTGGAAGGCCACCGCCGAGGTGAAGAACTCCGGGAGGATGACCATCTCGCACCCTCGGGAGAAGGCCTCCTCCACCAGTTTCTCCGCCCGTTCCAGGTTGTGTTCCACGTCCGCCAGCCGGGCGGTCATCTGCACGGCGCCTACCCTCATGACCGTGACCTCCTCTCCCTCCGCCTCTCACCGGAAACCCCGCAGTCCGAAACGCCCTCCAAGAGTGCCCGTCGTTGGAAATCCATGCCGCCCCCGCCGAGACGCGCCGCTTTCCTCTCACTCCTCCCGGCGTCGCGGGGCTTTCATCTCCCGCTCGACAGCCGTCCGAACGGCGCCTACCCTCATGACCGTGACCTCCTCTCCCTCCGCCTCTCACCGGAAACCCCGCAGTCCGAAACGCCCTCCAAGAGTGCCCGTCGTTGGAAATCCATGCCGCCCCCGCCGAGCGGCGGCTCCCCGAGGCTCAGGCAGCCCGCGCTGCGCCCTCATCTCTCCAGAGCGCCGGTGAGGAGGAGCCCGGGAAGCTCGGAAAGGCTCCTTATCACCGGGCAATCCGGGTTCTCCGCCCGGCCGGTGCGGTCTAAAAGGACGGGACGGATGCCCGCCGAACGCGCGCCCAGGACGTCGGCATAGTAATGATCCCCCACATGAACCGCCTCCTCCGGCCGCACGCCAACCCGGTCCAATGCGGCGCGGAAGATGGAGGCCTCCGGCTTTATGCGCCCCAGGTTGGCCGAGCTGATGACGAACTCCAGATAGCGGCTGAGCCCCAGGTGGTGACAGAGCCCGGGGAGGCGAACGTCCCAATTGGAAACTATTCCCATACGGAGCCCCATCTCGTGAAGCCTATGCACAGTGGGCATCACGTCGGGGTAAAGGGCCCACCTGTCTCCCTTCCCGAACTCCTCGTAGAGCTCCCTCCCCAGTTCCCGGGAGGGCTCCACCCCCGCCTCCCGCATGGCCAGGGCGTACATCTCGCTCCACATGGCCGCCGCCTCCTCCTCGGAGGCCCAGAAGGTGTCGTCCTCCCAGTAGCGTTCCTCGTAGTAGAGGTCGGCTTTCTCCAGCCCTCTGCGGATGGCCTCCGGGTCGGCCCGCAGGCCATGGGAACGCAGGACCTCGGCGCATACCTCCTCCACCGAGGGATGGGGCAACAGCAAGGTGTTGCCCGCGTCGAAAAAGACCGCCTTGATCATGGGCCTTCCCTTGGTCGCCGTTTAAAGGCCTCCATTGCGTGCGGCACTCCGCGAGCTGAGGACCGCCCTTATCATGGGCCTCCTTCTGGCCCCCGTGCCGCCTTATGAACTGATTCTAACAGCACGGGCAGTCGATCATCGACGGACGTATCGTCTCGGCCTTTAACTCCTATGCCACCCGGATGCTCTTCGTGTCCCAACCAGATTCTCGTCATGTCTTTCAGGTCGAACACGAAGAGACCACCCCCGTTCCGGCAACCCGTTCCTGGCCTCCTCAGGATGACGGGGTGGTCCAGGAGAACTTCTCAAACCTTGAAGCGTCGGCTCCGACTATAGACATCGGGCCGGTCGAGGGTCTCACCGCCATACTCTATCCGCTTTTCACCCGCAGGTCGGCCACCTCCCGCCGGCGCGCAGCGCCGGTGAGGCGCGCCGCCCCCTATCACTCTCGGCATCTGGATGACCTTACCTCCCGGGTGTACTCCGGCGGAACTCCTCGACGGGTCCCGCATGTCCGTATACCTTCCATTGCATGGCCAAGCCCCTGCGGGTCGCCAGAGCTTCCCGTCAACCATCCTCCATAACGGAGCATATCCCGCCGCCTTCTAGACAAACGACCGTTCCCCGAAGACCGCCGCGGTTCAAGATCGGGCCGGGTGAGGATCGGATAGGCGATGCCGGGTGCGGCAGCCGCCGCGGACCCTTACAATAGACCCATGAGGACGAGGCTTGTCGCCGCCGTGGCCGCGGGAAAGGCGGCCACCGCCCTATCCCGGCGGCTGGGCCTGGGGGCGGGCTCCAACTTCCCGGGCCGGGTGGTCCTGCGCCTGTATCCCCGTGCCCTTGAGGATATGGCCTCACGCCTGGAGAGGGGTTGCGTGCTGGTCACCGGGACCAACGGCAAGACCACCACCTCCAATCTCCTGGCGTCCATGCTCCGCGAGGCCGGCCTGCGCCCGGTGCACAACCGGGTGGGGGCCAACCTCATCACCGGCATCACCGCTGCCCTCGCCCAGTCCTCCGACCTGCGCGGCGAACCGCGAGGCGACATCGGCCTCTTCGAGGTGGACGAGGCCACTCTCCCGGCGGCGGTAAGACGCCTTCGCCCTCGTATGGTAATAGTTACCAATCTCTTCCGGGACCAGCTCGATCGTTACGGGGAGCTGGAAACCCTGGCCGGCAAGATGGACGGGGCCCTGCGGGAGCTGGAGCCCGGGAGCGTCGTCCTCCTCAACGCTGACGACCCCCTTGTTGCCTCCCTGGGAAAGGACTCCCCGGCCTCCATACGCTATTACGGGATAGAATCCGAGGAAGCGGCGGAAAAGGTGCTGCGCCACGCCGCCGATTCCAAGCACTGCCGGGTGTGCGGGGCGCCCCTGGCATTCACGGCTCACTTCTTCGGCCACATGGGAAAATATTCCTGCCCTCGTTGCGGTACCGCCAGGCCCTTCCCCCATTTCTCCGCCACCCGCGTGGAGCTCAGGGGGACGGAGGGCACCTCGGTCACCGTCTCCACCCCCTCCTGGCGGGCCTCCCTCTCCCTCCCCATCCCCGGCCTGTACAACGTTCACAACCTGCTGGCCGCCCTGGGAGGGGCGCTGCTGCTGGGACTGGGGAGGGAGGAGGTAGAGCGCGGGGTGCGGGGATACGTCACCGCCTTCGGGCGGGGCGAACGCATCCCGTTGGAGGGCCGGGACATATTCCTGGTCCTCTCCAAGAACCCCACCGGGTTCAACGAGGTCATCCGCACCGTGCGGGGCGAGGGGAAGGACCTGGTGGTCCTGGCCGCCCTCAACGACCGCATCGCCGACGGCCGGGACGTATCCTGGATCTGGGACGTGGACTTCGAGGAGTTGGCCCCCCTTCCCCGCGTGCTGGTGGCCGCCGGGACGCGGGCCTTCGACATGGCGCTGCGCATGAAATACGCGGGCATGGACGCGGCGCGTATAGAGGTGCGCGGCGACCTGAGGGAGGCCCTGCGGGCGGCCCTCGCCCACGCCCGGGAGGGGGAGACGGTCTATGCCCTCACCACCTACACCGCCACCCTGGAGCTGCGCCGCATCCTGACCCGGATGGGCGCGGCCCCCGGGCTGTGGGAAGGGGGAAGCTCTTGAACATATACGGTGATCGGGGGAACGTCATCGCTCTGGAGCGCCGCTGTGCCTGGCGGTGCGTACTCGAGGAGGTGAAGCAGGCATGAAGGGGCTTACCCTGCGCCTCTGCCACCTCTACCCCGAGCTGATGAACATATACGGTGATCGGGGGAACGTCATCGCTCTGGAGCGCCGCTGTGCCTGGCGGGGCATACGGGTGGAGGTGAGCCGCCTCACCCTGGGTGACCCTCTGGATCCCGGGGACTTCGACCTCTTCTTCATCGGGGGAGGCCAGGACCGGGAACAGATGCTGGTCTGCGAAGACATCTCCGCGGAGAAGGGGGCCGCCCTGCGCCAGGCGGTGGAGGAGGGCGCCGCTCTGCTCTCCATCTGCGGCGGTTACCAGCTGCTGGGGAGGAGCTTCCTCACCTGGACCGGGGAACTCCTGCCCGGCATCGGGCTCTTCGACGTGGAGACGGTGGGAGGGGACACCCGTTTCATAGGCAACGTGGCCGTGAGGTGCACCCTGGAGGGCGCGGAGGGGACCCTGGTGGGCTTCGAGAACCACTCCGGGCGCACCCGGCTGGGACCGGGCTGCCGGCCCCTGGGGCAGGTCATCTTCGGCCACGGTAACAACGGGGAGGACGGGACGGAGGGATGCGTGTACCGCAACGCCATCGGGACCTACCTCCACGGTTCACTCCTGCCCAAGAACCCGCGCCTGGCCGACTGGCTCATCCTGCGTGCCCTTCGCCGCCGTCACGACCTGGAGGGCCTTCCACCGCTGGACGACTCCCTGGAGGAGGCCGCCCACCGCGCCGCCCTCTCCCTCATCCGCCGGGATAGCGGCTTACTGTGGAGGGCTATCCGCGGATCTGGAAGATAAAAATACGCTCGAGGCTCCGGTAAGGCCCGGGGCCGTTGAGGAGCCGTTTTAAAGGAAGGGCTAGGGAGAAAGGAACGAGAAGGGATGGAAGCCGAGATGCGTTACGTGATCGTGGGCAACGGAGGGGCGGGGTTGCGGGCGGCCCAGACCCTGCGCAAGCACGACCCCCAGGGGGAGATAACGGTCGTCGACCGCGAGCCTCTCCCCTGTTACTACCGCATGCGCCTCCCCGACTACATAAGCGGTTGGCGCGACCGCGATTCGGTCTTCGTGGTGAGGGATGATTTCTACGCCGAGAACGGCATCCGCTTCCTGGGGGGCAGGACGGTCGTCGAGGTCCGGGCCGGGGAGAAGACGATGCTCCTCGAGTCGGGAGAGGCCCTCCCCTACGACCGCCTGCTCCTGGCCTGCGGGGCGCGCCCCCGAAAGCTCGACGTCCCCGGCAGTGAGCTCGACGGGGTGGTCTACCTGCGCACCCTGGAGCAGGCCGAGGACATCATCCGCCGCGGGAAGGAGGCCGATTCCGCCGTGGCCCTGGGCGGTGGGCTTCTGGGCGTGGAGATGGCCCGGGCCTTCAACGAGATGGGCCTGCGCACACGCTACCTCATCCGCGAGGACCGTTTCTGGCCCCAGATGCTCGACGCGGAGGGCTCCCGTCTGGTGGAGAGGGTCCTGGAGTCCAAGGGCATCGAGCTCCTCAAGGAGGAGGGGATCGAGGAGGTCATTGGGGAGGAAGGGCGGATGAAAGCGGTGCGCACCACCTCCGGACGGGAGCTCCCGGCGGGCCTCCTCGGCGTGGCCATCGGCGTGGTCTCCAACCTGGAGTTCCTGGAGGGCAGCGGCCTGGAGACCGACCGGGGCATCCTGGTGGACGATCGCCTACGGTCCAACCTCCCCGACATATACGCCGCCGGAGACGCCGCTCAGGCCCTGGATCGGAGTTCCGGGGAACACCGCATCGTCACCTCCTGGCTTAATGCCCAACGTCAGGGGGAGATCGCCGCCGTCAACATGAGCGGAGGCGAAGCGGTCCTGGAGGGGGTGGTCCCCTACAACGTCATCGTCATCTACGGCCTCCCGGTGGCCTGCATAGGCCTGGACCTGCCGCCGGAGAACGAGGAGTACGAGGTGCTCACCGGCGATTACCCCAGGGATGGCAAGTACCGCAAGCTCGTGCTCCGCGAGGGCATACTGGTGGGGGCCACCTTCATCGGGGAGATCGGCGAGGCCCGTGCTGCGGAAGAACTCATCCGCCGGGGAGTCGATCTCTCCGCCTGGCGCGACCGGCTCTTCCTGCCGGGTTTCGACCTGCGACAACTGGCAAAAGATGCCAACAATCCATGAGCCCCATGGGCCTTTCATCCGTGTGGGGAACGGAATCGGCTTCCACGTACCCACGACCGGGTTTCCTGCGCAAAGTTTCCCGCCGCCACTGCGTGACGAGGAGACCATGCGGAGTCGTCAAGTGATCGATGCTGGCTCACCGCCCAAACTGCCATTGGAATAAACGGCGCGACCCGCCGTCGTAAATCGTCCCCGGCAAAGGGGCGTGAGGCAAAGGTCGCTTTTGCCCGAGGCTGAGCAAGATCCGAAATCCCCTTTGCCGTCTGTTCGATTTTTATGGCCTCCATCGGGAAAATCAACAATCACCGCGGGGTGAAAGGTTCATGTTGCCTACCCCGTAGTACTGTGCTATAGAATATGAGGGATTTAAGCCCCTGGGTGGAAAAGTCGGAAAAGGAGGAGTATTTCATGGGAGAGCCAAGCGACAAGAGGCCGGTCATCGACCAGGATGAGTGCACGGGGTGCGGGCTCTGCGTCGACGAGTGCCCCAACGACGTGCTGGAGCTCAACGACGACGACGTGGCCTACGTGGCGCGCCCGGAGGACTGCGACGGATGCGGGACCTGCTCCGAGGAGTGCCCTTCCGAGGCCATAACCATGGAATAAGCGCCTATACGGCGGCGGGGGAGCATAGGCTCCCCTTTTTCATCTGGGGGGATGCATGGCGGAGGGACAGGGGGGCGACCCCAAGGTAAACATCTTCTGGAAGATCCCCATGTTCGAGTTCCTGGAAGCGGAGGAACTCGACCGCCTCTACTCGCTGTGCGCCAGGGAGAACTTCTCCAAAGGGGATTACATCTTCCTCGAGTGTGACCCGCCCCGCAGCCTCTACGTGCTGGTCAAGGGAGAGGTGAAACTCCTCAAGCAAACCGACGATGGCCGGGAGATGATCGTGGAGATGGTCTATCCCGGCGAGATCTTCGGTGAGGAGGCCGTCTTCGACGGACAGCCCTATCCCATGACCGCCCAGGCCTTGGAGGATGTGGAGGTCCTTTCCATCTCCCGCAGCGACTTCTTCACCTTCCTCAGGGACAATCCGGACCTGGCGCTGGAGATAATCACCGAGCTGGGCGCCCGCCTGCGCGAGGCGCAGAACACCATACGTGCCCTGGCCATGGAACGGGTGGAATGGCGCATCGCCCGCGTGCTGCTCATGCTGGCCCGTAAGGCCGGTGTGGCCGGAAAGGAGGGGGTGAGCATAGACCTGCCCCTCACCCGCCAGGACATCGCGGAGATGGCCGCCACGACGGTGGAGACCACCATCCGCGTGCTCTCCAACCTCAAGAAGATGGGCCTCGTGGAGACGGGGAAAGGAAAGATCGTCCTCCGCGACCGCGCCAGGCTGGAGGAGATGGTCACCGAGGGCTGCGCCAGACGCTGACCCCAAGGCCCGGAGCGGGTAAAAGGGGCAAGATGGCATTTCCGGGAACGCCAGCCGGAGGAGGCTTCAGTCTATCCTTTTCCCCGCCGTATCTCTGGAGAACGCGCACAAGCACGCCGGAAAGGAGGACTTTCTCAGAAAGGCCACCGGGATCCCGTCCGTGGACAGCAGCGGGGCCTCGCCCCGGGGCAGGCTCAAGCGGGCGCGTAAGGGAATATCTCTTCCTTTGGGGGAGGGAATCCACGCCGCCCGCAAGCCCCTCCGCGGGCTTTTGCAACTGCAGTGGAGGTTCCAAGGAGGAGCTAGTGGCCAATGCCCCCGGAAGTGTTTATGGAGCCCGGTGAAGGTCTGTGCTTGTGATTGTACGCAGGGCTTGGGCGGAAGCCGTCGCCGGCAAGAGATTGGTCAAACACTCGCCCTTGCGCGAACCTGGAGCCGCTAAGAGAGTTGCGGGCTGACGCGGGTCATGGCGACAGCCACGGGTGAGCGTTTAGGATAAGTTGTTGAAACGCGGGATGACGGCGAGATTCGAGGAGGATTCGCATGCCGGAGGTCAAACTGTATTCCACTCCCACCTGCCCCTACTGCCGCATGGCCAAGGACTTCCTGGAAAAGGAAGGGGTCGAGTTCACCGTGGTGGACGTCTCCGAGGACGAGGAGGCGGCCCGGGAGATGGTGGAGAAGAGCGGCCAGATGGGGGTGCCGGTCATGGAGGTGGAGAACACCATAGTGGTGGGATTCGACCGCGGCGCCTACCGCAAGGCCCTGGTGGACGCCGGCATCCTGGCCGGATGAGGTCGAAACCGTCCTCCGGGCCTCTTTGCGCGGAGGCTTCCGGTAAGCGGCGAAGCGGGGCGCCCCGGCGGGAACCGCGTACCCTCGAGGAGCGAGACTCTCGGAGATGAACGGGGAAGACACAGGGGCGGGACGGCTCCCGGAGTTCGACATCCCGCTTCCGACCACGGCTATGGGCATCCTCCCTCACCGGGACCCCGAGAAGGCCCTGGACCTGGCCTTCTCCCTGGACATACCCTTCTGGCCCCAGTTGCCCAACCTCTCCTATTCCGAGGACACCTACGTGCAGACGGTTCGCGGATTCCCCGGAGCGGTGGTGGACCACGAGGGGCTGCGCATCCTCTTCGACGAGGAACTCTTCCTGGCCGGCCTGGAGGAATATCTGGGACTCGACCCTATGGACGACCTCTTCGCCGTTGACCCCGGAGAATCGCTGACCTACGCCGGATTCCTGGCGCGCGCCTCGGCGAAACACACTGCCTTGAGGGGGCAGTTCATGGGCCCCATATCCCTGGCCCTCATGGTCAAGGACGGGGAGAACAAGCCGGTCATCTACCGGGATGAGGTCAGGGAACTGCTCATCCGGCACGTGGCCTGCCGGGTGAACCGCCACCTCCACGACCTGCGGGAGATAAACCCGCGTTCCTTCGTGTGGGTGGACGAGCCCGGCCTGGAGTTCCTCTTCACGGGCATAACCGGCTACGCCGCGGAGAACGCCCGCGCCGACCTCGCCCTTTTCCTCTCCTTGCTGCAGGGACCTCGCGGCGTACACCTGTGCGGGAACCCGGACTGGGACTTCCTCCTCCGCTCCGATCTCGACCTCCTCTCCCTGGACGCCTACAACAACCGGGAGATCCTCGAGGGTTACAGGAGCGGCTTGGCCGCCCTTTTCCGCAGTGGGGGCTCGGTGGCTTGGGGCATCGTGCCCACCCACACCTCCCTTTTGGAGGGCGAGGACCCCCGGAGCTTGGCGGAGAAACTGCTCGCCATCTGGAAAAGACTGGAAGATGAGGGCCTGGAACCCTCGATGCTGCGCCGACGCTCCATGCTCACCCCCGCGACATGCTGCCTGGTCAACCCGGACCTCACTTACAGCGTGGAGAAGGCCTTCTCGCTGCTCCAAGAGGTACGAGAACTTCTCGTCGATTGAGGCGCGGAAAACCCGTGCCACCGGTCCCGCAAGGCCGCCCTCGGGATGCCGGCCTGAAGCGCAGCAGCATACCGGACGGGGGAATTAACGGCATAGTTACCAGAGGCTCCCGGCGTCACGGGCATAGGATCTCCGCGAAGCCCGAGGGCGCGTCCGCCCCGTACTTCGCGGGCGGGTGAGTACTTCAGTAAGAGTGAAGTGGGGCCGAGAAAAATAAAGAACGCCTACCCGGTCGGTGGGGCGGACGAGGTGGGAGCGTTGGCAAGACATCCCCATCCGGAATCCAGGGGCTGGAGGGAAGCGCCATCCAGCCCGAGGGAGAGGCGGAAAGCAGGCGAGGGGAGGATTCGCCTTCTTCCGGGTGGGGCGGACGAGGTGGGAGCGTTGGCAAGACATCCCCATCCGGAATCCAGGGCTTTGCGGGATTGATCCCTGAGGAAGGAGTGAGGCGAGTATGGCAACCGCGAAGAACATTGAGGGCAGGAAAGCGTTGGCCGCCCGGTCCAGGATCCTCTGGGAGATCACCGCCCTCCTGGTGGTGGTGATGGTCATTTCCGGTCTGGCCATCTTCTTAAGCGTGCGGGCCTCCCAGGACCGCCTCATTGAAAAGAGCGTGGACAAGCTGCTGGACGAGAGCGCCGAGGACGTCTCCTCCTTCTTCTTCTACACCATGCAGCAGAGGATGGCGGAGTTCATGGTTTACGTCCGCCAGGAGGGAACGGCGAGGATCGCCGCCGCCCTCCTGCAGGAGCAGCTCAGCGAGTCACAAAGGAAAATCAGCGATTACCTGGGGGAGCTGGCGAACACCAACCCCATGGGGGTCAACCTCCACATGATCATCGTCATCTCCAGTTCGGATTTCAGGGTCCCGGAGCCACTCATCTTCGCCTGCAACCGCGAGGACCTGATATACCATTGGAAGATACCACCGGACATCGCCGAAAGCCTGCTCGCCGGGAAGCCTTACGTGTACCGCGAAGAAGGAATCCCCGAACTGGGGCTGCAGGGGGAATATCTGGCCATCACCAGGAAGATAGAGGACCCGCAGCTCGGTTACGTCGCCGGATACCTGGGCTTCAAACCTTTCGCCGACGAGGTGTCCGCGGTAAAGGGCTACTATGACCAGGAGCGGCGCCACCTCCTCCTCACGCTGGGGACGGTGGTGGGCCTCTCCGTCTTGGCGGTCATCTTCGTGAGCTTCTTCGTCCTCAGCTGGCTCATACGCAAGAGGATAACCATGCCCCTGGAGCGCCTGGCAAAGTCGGCGGAGAGGGTGATGGAGGGGGACCTCGACGTCGAGATACAGGTCCAGGAGGGAGGGGATTTCTCCATCCTGGAGCGCGCCTTCCGGGAGATGCTGGAGAGCATCCGGAGGACCTTCGCCGCGGCGATGAAGGGCGAGTAGGGTTGGCCGACCGCCAACCCGCCTGACCGCTCCTCGCCGCCTCCGGCGAAGGGGGCGGGCTTGGGAACCAGCCCAAGACGCCGAATAAAACGGGTCCAGGGGAAGATGAGAGGCGTACATGATTCCCGACGACGCTTTCAGGGAGCTGCAGGTGGCGGTGGGTGAGGAGAACGCCTCCCGCGAGCCCGCGGTGCTCGACACCTATGCCTGGCAGCCCTTCCTCAACGAGGACCCCGCGCTGTGGACCCCGCGGCCGGAGGCGGTGGTTCTGCCCGGATCCACGGACGAGGTGCGGGCGGTGGTGAGGGTCTGTAACCGGCACGGGCTGAGGTTCAAGGCCTTGTGCACGGGATGGGGAGTGCATGCCGGTCCCACCGCCGTGGGAGTGGTGCAGGTGGACCTGCGCCGCATGGACCGCATCCTGGACATCGACGAGAAGAACATGATCGCGGTGGTGGAACCGTGCGTGAGCGGGGCCCAGCTCCAGGCCGAGGCCATGAAGCGCGGCCTTAACACCCACCTCATCGGGGCGGGACCGGTGTGCTCCCCACTGGCCAGCGCCACCTCCATGCACGGGGTGGGACACGACGGCATCTACATGAGCTACAGCCCGCGCAACCTGCTGGGTGTGGAATGGGTGCTGCCCGACGGGGAACTGCTGCGGCTTGGCTCTCCCGGCTCGGGACTGGGTTGGTTCACGGGCGACGGCCCCGGACCCTCCCTACGGGGCATAATGCGTGGAGCCTCCGGGGCCTTCGGCGGCCTGGGTATATTTACCAAATGCGCCCTCAAACTCTTCAACTGGCCGGGGCCCCCATCGCTCCGGGCAGAGGGTACCGTCTTCGACTCCGTGGTCGAACAGCCGCCCAACCTGCGCTTCTACGGCTGCGTCTTCCACCGGACGCACGACTTCGCCGAGGCCATGTACGCCCTGGGGGAAGCGGAGATCGGCTACCTGTGCCTGCGCGTAAGCCTGGCCTCCTTCCCCATGGCCATGACACCCAAGCTCTATCGCAAGATAATGCGCACGAAGAACCTTCGAGCCATCGCCTACGAGGCGCTCCGGTATCCGTTCACCGTGCTCCTGGCGGGGGATTCCATGCCGGAATTGGAGTACCAGGAGGCGGTGTTGAGGGAGATCGTCCACGGGCACGAGGGCATCATCCTGGACATGCAGCATCCACCACTGGGCCCCCTCCTTCCCCTCAACCTCATCCGCGCAAGCCTGATCCCCGCCGCCTTCCGCCTCGGGGGCACCTTCTGCACCAACCTGGACGGGAACGATGCCCTGGACTCCCAGATGCCGTGGTCCGAGGCCATCGCCGAGGTGAAGAGGCCCTGGATAGAGAGGGGGGCCATCCTCGACGACGGGGCGGAGAACCCCTATTTCGTCCCCTACGAGAACAACACCTGGGCCCACTGCGAGGTGGTACACATGTACAGCGTGCACGAGGAGAAGAGCCTGCAGGCCCTGAAACCCATCGCCTTCGCCTCCACCCTGGAGGCCATCGAACGCTGCATGACCCCCCTTTCCGTCCTCAGCCCGGAGGTGCGCAAAGCGCTGAGTCCGCTGGCTGGAAACTTCAACCGCTGGCAGAAAGGTATCTCGGCCGCCCTCGACCCCTGCGGGGCGGCGGACACCGGCCTCTACACCGCGGAGCGAGATTTCGATACCACCGGGGTCGATCCGGAGAAGGTCAAGCGCTTCGAGCGGCTGAGCGAGCTCTTGCGCTGGACTGACGAGGGCCCTCCGCCCTGAGCGGTCACCATCCGCCTCTTCCCACGCTTCCGCTCCCGCGACCCACCCGCATGCCTTCCCCCCTCCGGCACGGTCCCTCAAGCTGGGGAGAACGGCCTTCCCCCACACCCTAAAGGTCGCGGAGGCGGAGCCTGGTCCCGTGACCCGCCTCGTCCCGCTGCCCGGTCTCCGATCGGGTACAAGACCGTGTATACGGTCACCAGGTGCGGGTACAATCTATGGGTGAAGAAAGGTACCGATCACGCCGGCCGGCCGGACAGAAAGAGCGGACAGAAAGAGGAAGGAGAGCGACCATGCCCCTGGACAGGATCCGCAAGCGGGACGGCTCCGTGGTGCCCTTCGAGAAGGTGAAGATCGCCGCCGCGGTGCGTAAAGCCCTGGAAGCGGTGGGCGAGGGGGATCCTTCCCGGGCCGAATCCCTGGCCGACGAGGTAGCCGTCAAGCTCGAGGAGCGCTATGTCGGCGATATCCCCACCGTGGAGGAAGTGCAGGACCTGGTGGAGGAGACCCTCATCGAGAGGGGCCTTCCCCGCACGGCCAAGGCTTACATCCTCTACCGGGAGAAGAGGGCCGAGATCCGCCGCACCAAGGACTTCCTGGGGGTCCGCGACGAGCTCAAGCTGACCATCAACGCCGTCAACGTGCTCAAGAAGCGCTACCTCCTGAAGGACGAGCGGGGCCAGGTGGCGGAGACACCGGACCAGATGTTCCGGCGCGTGGCCCGTGCCGTGGCCGAGGCGGAGAGGCTGTACGACCCGGGGGCCGACGTCTCGGCCTGGGAGGAGGAGTTCTACCGCCTCATGGTCTCCCTGGAATTTCTTCCCAACTCTCCCACCCTGATGAACGCGGGCACCGAGGTGGGGCAGCTCTCCGCCTGCTTCGTACTCCCCGTGGAGGACTCCATCCCCGGCATCTTCGACGCTGTGAAGAACATGGCCCTGGTGCACAAGTCCGGAGGCGGGACCGGCTTCTCCTTCTCCCGCCTGCGCCCCAAGGGGGACGTGGTGCAGACCACCATGGGCATCGCCTCCGGCCCGGTCTCCTTCATGCGCATCTTCGACGTGACCACGGAGATAATCCGGCAGGGAGGCCGCAGGCGGGGAGCCAACATGGGCATCCTGCGCTGCGACCACCCGGACATCCTGGACTTCATCACCGCCAAGGACCAGGAGGGCTTCCTCTCCAACTTCAACCTCTCGGTGGGCATCACCGACGAGTTCATGGAGGCCCTGGAGAAGGACGAGGTGTACCTGTTGCGCAACCCGCGCAACGGGGCGGTGACCGGTAGCCTGCACGCCCGCGACGTCTTCAACCTCATCGTCACCCAGGCCTGGCGCACGGGGGACCCGGGGCTCATCTTCCTGGACACCATCAACCGCCATAACCCCACGCCCCACCTGGGGGAGATAGAGTCCACCAACCCCTGTGGGGAGCAGCCCCTGCTCCCCTGGGAGAGCTGCAACCTGGGCTCCATCAACCTCAAGCTCATGGTGCGCGACGGGAAGCTGGACCGGGAGAGGTTCCGTTCGGTCATCCGCACCGCGGTACGCTTCCTGGACGACGTCATCGACGTCAACCGCTGGCCGCTGGAGGAGACGGAGAGGGTTACCAAGGGGAACCGCAAGATAGGCCTGGGGGTCATGGGCTTCGCCGACGCCTTGCTCATGATGGGCATCCCCTACGACTCCGAGGAGGGCCTGCAGGCGGCGGAGGAGATCGCCTCCATCCTGGAGGAGGAATCCCACCGCGCCAGCTCCGAGCTGGCGGCAGAACGGGGCAACTTCCCCAACTACCCGGGCTCGGTCTGGGACAAGAGGGGCATCCCCATGCGCAACGCCACCACGGTGACCATCGCCCCCACCGGCACCATCAGCATAATCGCCGGCACCTCCTCGGGCATCGAGCCCCTCTTCGCCATCTCCTTCGTGCGCAACGTCATCGAGGGCACCCGGCTCATGGAGGTCAACCCCATCTTCGAGCAGGTGGCCAGGGAGAGGGGTTTCTACGGGAACGACCTGATGATGGACATCGCCCGCAGCGGCACCCTCCACTACGTGGAGGGCATCCCCGAGGACGTGAAACGGGTCTTCGTCACCGCCTTCGACATCGCCCCGGAGTGGCACGTGCGCATGCAGGCCGTCTTCCAGAAGCACTGCGACAACGCGGTGTCCAAGACCATCAACTTCCCTTCCGACGCCTCCATCGACGATATCGAGGAGGCCTACCTCCTGGCCTACCGCCTGGGATGCAAGGGGATAACCGTCTACCGCTACGGGAGCAAGCGGGAGCAGGTCCTCTACCTGGGAAGCGACTCCATGATGAGGCTCATGGAGAGGCCGGACTACACCATGGCAGAATCGGAGTACGCCGGCGGGTGCCCCACTCCCCTTTGCTTCTTCTAAACATGAAAGCTCCGAGGGGAAAGGCGGGACGGTGAAGGAGAAGACGAGCTCCGCCGTGGCGTTGCCGTGGTGGGATCGGAATACGAAGGCGGACCCATCCCCTCCACAGCGTTTCCTCTGAGCTGGACAGAGGCTTTGGAGAGGACCCTTCCTGAACCGTCTCGTGAAGGAAAGGGCCTACCGCGAAAGGTGCGAGATGCACGGCCCATCCCCTCCCCATTCCTGAATGGGAAGGGACCGGATGTCGCGGAACCGCGCAGGACTGAAACGACCGAAACAAAGCGAGTAAAGAACCGGAGGGTCGACAGGAAGGCCGGTCACTCCCCATCCCGGTGCCAAGACCGGCCGAACTGGAGCCCCGAGGTCCGGAGCGAAGGACGGAAGTGACGGGATGAAGCTGCTCATCGTGTACTGCGGGGGCTCCATACCGCCCCGGCCGGATCCCTTTTCCGTCACCTTTGACGACACCTTCGCCGAGCGTTTCATACGCCACCTGGTGAACGAGGAGGGCTACTGCAACGGCTGCGGAGCCCTGTGCGACCACTGCCGGGACACCTATGGCATCGACTTCACCGCGGACATCGCGGACGTCATCCAGCTCCCTTCCGTGCTCCCCTACTACCTCGACGACCCTGCCGAGTTATTGGGGGGCGAACTACCTCCCCACGAGGCCACGGTGGCCATAAACGTGCACCAGGAAGTCCTCCTGGCCCTACCCGAGCTGGCCCATCACGCCGGTTCCCGGGTGCTCATCGCCCCATCGGAGGCGCCGGAATGGGTGACGCGCTGGGTGAGGGGAGAGGTGCGGAAAGCCTGCCGCCGGCTGGACATGGGGTGCGCGTTTCCCAAGCCCTTCTGCTCCCTCCAGCCCGGCATCCACCCCACGGTGGACGAGTTCATGGAACACTTCCGCATCGGTTACCCCCGCCTCCACCTGGAGCTGGGTGACGGCTATATCCGGGAGGCCCGAGTGCTGCGCAGCGCGCCATGCGGGAACACCTATTACGTGGCCTTCAACCTCAAGGGCGCGCCGCTCGACGCCTCGGTGGCCGAAGTGGTCGCCAAATACTGGCACAGTTTCCCCTGCGTGGCCTCCATGCAAGTGGACCGCGAGCTGGGCGAGACCGTGCTGCACATGGGCGGGTTTATGCACTACCGGGCCGTCCAGGAAGCGCTCGCCGAGGCGGGCGTGACGGTGGAGCTTCCCTCCTCCCCGGCCCTGGCCCGCATCTCGGCCTGAACGGCAGCCGGGACCTCTCAACCTCCGGCTCAAAAGGGGGTCTCAACCGACCGATTATATTTATGGTATGGAAGAAATGAAACGCGCCGGCGGCAAGCTGGCACGTAAACGAGGAGGTGGATGCCCTCCGGATCAAGCACGTCCCGGGCTGGGAGTGTCCGGACGGTCATCGCCGGGGAGGTAAGGTCATGGCGGGCAAGAGGATCCTCATCGCCGACGACGACCCGCATATCCGCAGGCTCATCTCCGAGCTCCTGGCGGTGGAGGGCTACGAGTTGCTCACCGCCGAGGACGGGGAGGAGGCGTTGCGCGTATGTCGCGAGGAACATCCGGACCTCATCATCCTGGACATCATCATGCCCAAGGTGGACGGCATGGAGGTGTGCCGCCGCCTGCGCGACGAGACGGCGGCGCCCATCCTCTTCCTCACCGCCAAGGACGACATTACCGACCTGGTAAGCGGACTGGCCATCGGCGGAGACGACTACATCACCAAGCCCTTCAAGGGAGCGGAGCTGATCGCCAGGGTTAAGGCCGCCCTCCGCCGCGCGGACATGGTGCGGGACTCCTCGGAAAAGGAGGAGTACATATCCGTGGGCGGCCTGGAGATCGACCGGCGGCGGCGGGAGGTGTCCGTGGACGACCGGCCCGTTGAGCTGACCCAGACGGAGTTCGACCTCCTGTGGCTCCTGGCCAGCCACCGGGGCACGGTCTTCTCGCGCAAGGAGATAGTCAAGGCCCTGTGGGGTTACGACGACCCGGGAATCTCCCGGACCATCGACACCCACATCGCCCGGCTGCGCAAGAAGATCGAACGCGATTCCTCCAACCCGGAGTTCATCAAGACGGTCACCGGCGTGGGCTACAAGTTCTTCTGAGCAGCAGGAAGGTCGGCATCGAACCGAGATGCATCCTTCTAATCGCGAGGAAATTCTGATAACATAATGGGCTGCGGCGGGCGCTTAGCTCAGCGGGAGAGCGCTGCCTTCACACGGCAGAGGTCGAGGGTTCAAATCCCCCAGCGCCCACCAAACCAAAAGGTCCGGGAAGAGCGGTCCCGGACCTTCTCGTCTCGGAGGACCCGTCAAGAGGCGGACAACTCTTCGGATAATGCCGCCGCCTATCCTTCACGCTTTTTCCTGTACAGAACCCGCGAAAGGGCAGGCGCTTTCTCTTCCCGTCCTCCGGTCGGGAAATCCCCCTTTTTCACCTTGCATACAGGATGGAGAGCACCAATCACCTCGTTTTCATCCTCCATGTCCGTCACATCGTTACTCCTAAGCGTGCCGGGAATCCTCTGTCGCACACCAACCGCAGCCCTTGAAAAAGTCGGGTTTCGGCTCACAGGGAGGACCGGCTGCAAGGTCGACCGCCGACCGTCGTCTCCCAGAGATCCTCCTTAAGAGATGGATTCGCTTCCGATGCCGGGGACAGGTGCGGGATTGCTCGCGCGCCCTTAGGGTGAGCCGCGTCAAGTCGCGCGCCGGGATATGGACCGGATGCAAAACATCTTCGGTGATCCGGAAGTCGGGGATAGACTTGGAAGGGTTCCTCGACCTGCTGGCGAGGAAAAGCAGCGGCGGTGCCAACGACCCCATAAACATCTCCGGGCGATGGATGGCCGGGGACGGGTCCGGCCTCTGCGAGCGGCCTCAGTTCAATCTCGCTGCCCTCTCCATCCCGGCGGGCGCCTCAGTTTCCCCCGTAGCCGCAGGGCACCGCGTGGGCATACCAGATGTGCTCGCCCTCCGCCGTACCCTGGTCCATGATGACCTCGAACTGGCCCCAGACGGGATAACCCCCCTCCCGCCAGTAAGGACTGTTCTCGAGTTCCGGCCCCACCCAGATTATCTTATAGTGCCACACCTCGCCGCTCCCCCCCGGGACGGCGCCGTTCCACTCGTTGCTGCACCAGGCATCGGGGCTCCAGGGAGCTCCGTGGAAGCGCGCTTCGTCCCAGGCCTTGGACCACTTCATGACCAGGTTGTCATTGGCATAGGTGGGGTCGCCCCACACCTTCCCGTCCAGCACCCTGTCGACCCCGTCGGCCTTTCCCACGAAGAGACGGGCGCCGTAATTGTAGCCGAACTCGTCGAACCCGCCGCCGGCGACCGCCGTCCCGGCGAGCATCACGGTGAGGAAGAGAAAGACCGCCACCGCTACCAGCACTCGCGCGTATTTTCCGAGCATCCTCCGACCCCCCTTCCATTCCGGTGCCTCACGGCAAACATGCCGGCCCGTCCCCGGCGCGCCAAACGTCACTTCAAGGGGATTCCGTCTTTCGCCCGTCGGTCCTCATACGCCCCCTTAAATGTTACTACCCTCCTTTCCTTATTCCAACCTCCGGGAGAGCCTTGAGCACGGCCCGGCCGGCTCGAAGACGATCCCGGCGGTTTTTCCTTTTCCTTACAGGACCTTCGCGTGGGTCGGATGCGGTACCGTCTCCCTCGGGACGGTCATCAAGAGCTCACCTACTCCCTCCCGCAGAGAGGCTCGTTTTGTCAGGTCGACGGAGTGACCCCCCAACCCTATTCATGCCCGAAAGGGCTCTCGGGAAGCATCCCGCAACCCCTCCCGGCTGGTTGCATCGGTTTGACCCCCCTCTCCCCCATCGCCTCGCTCACCCTCGCTCCGGCCGTGGCGGACCGGGAATTCCCGGCGCTGGAGGCACGTCACTCTCCTCCCCTGTCACTGTCTCCTCCATCCGGGATGAAGGGTTCGCCCATTCTATTTCTTTCAAACCCCGAGGCGGTTGCCGTAACGGCTAAGGTGGGGTGTCTTCCGGGACGGTAGCGCTTTGGATACCGAGTCCGTTCCTCGAGAAGGAATCTGCCCTCAAGAGGGGAGTCTCCCAGAGGCCCGTAAACCCCTCGATGGGCCGCCAAGCTCTCAAGGATGGCCAGCCGGTTAACGATAAATATGTTACCCAGCGGTCATCAAAAAGGACTAACGGAGCGTGGTCATGGAAACAATATGTCCTTCCTGCGGCGTTCCCCTCATCATCTCCCGGACCCATGAATGGAGGAACGGTTGCATCGCCAACAGGGCCGACGGGAGCGCCAACTTCAGCGTTTACGAGGCCTCCTTCCACAACGGGGTCTTCGAGAGGCTGGAGCGGCAACTGGGTCCCACCATAAACCGCATGGTGTACATCGCCGGGAGGGTCGCCGCCGCGGAGATCGCCAGGAACCTCTTCTCCTCCCGCGCCCTGACCCAGAGGCTGCTCTTCAGGTCCCCTCTCTACCGCCTCACACAGAGGAAGCTCATCCTTTTCACCCGCTCCATCGGCATGGGCCGCATAGAGCTGCTCGCCCACCGGCGGGGAAAGGAGGGGGCGGTGAGGGTCAGCGATCCCTTTCACCTGGCCCACTGCACGGCGGTCATCCTCGGAGGTTTGGATGTCATGTACGGCTTCCCGGTGTCCTTCACCGCGCGGGTGGAGGGGGAGGCCTACTTGGGGGAACTGGTGCCCGGGAAGAAGGACTCCCTGGGCGGCGAGGACGCCTACCGCCGCCTGGCGTCGGAGAGATTCATCCCCTCACCGCTCCAGGATGGAAAGATGTTCCCATCCTGCCGGCGCTGCGGCGCACCCCTGGAGCTGGGGCGGTCCTTTTCCTTCGACCTCCAGGGAGGAGTGATAACCGAAAGGGAGACCGGGGACCGTTGTATCTTCTACGGCCACCGCTCCCTCCACGCCATCCTGCGCGAGTTCGAGCTCGAACTGGGCCCGGAGGTGAGAGGCCTGTTCGTGGAGGCGGAGAGGGAGGGGTTCTCCGCCAAGCTTGCACGACATCCGGATTACGGGCTCTCCTGGGACCTGAAGAGCCTGCGTTCCTATCTCGCGCTGCGGGGGATGGGTTTCCTGTCCCGGCTCGAGGTGAAGGGGGATGGCGTGGAGCTGGAGCTCTCCAACGCCTTCGTGCCCACGGTGGCGGTGGGGCGGCTTGTAGCCCTGTGGGAAGGATGCGCGGGGAAGCGGGCGGATTACACCTACGGGATGGAGGGAAACACGCTGCTCCTGCGTATCACGCCTGCCGGTTGAGGGGCTTGACAGGCTCTGACGGGATTAAAGGGCGGGGCGTGGGGTCCGGTTGCGGCCCGGAGGTCCAGGAATCTCTCAACAAACGGAACCCTGCTCGATAATCTGGGGTTTTCGCGGGGAGCTCAAGTCCGGGTCTGAAGCTTTAGTTTCTGGGTTTATGGTACATGATTCGGCCTCAGCGTCGACGATTCGGTTATATGTCGGGTTTGGCCTGATTTTCCCGCTTGGATTTTGGGGTCGGTGCTTGGCTTCAGGGGCCAGGGTTTAAGAGGCGATGTTGAGTCCGGCCGAGCGCCACGTGCCGGACGCATGGCCAGGGGTCGGAGAGTCCGGGAGTGGGCTCCTTGACATACGGCCCGGCCTCTCTTACCCACCGGCCGACCGCGGTTGGCGGCCCTCCGGAACAGAGGAACTCAAGCCATGAGGAGAAGGGGGAGGAGCTCCTCCGCCTCATCCAGCCAGGCACCCTCCAGGCAAAAGGCGGCGCTACGGTTGAGCTCCAGGGGGAGCGAAAAAGCGGCATGTTCGATACGCCCCCTCTCCAGCGCCAGGTGGCAGCAGGTCTCTCCCCCCGGCCCCTCGCAGCGCCCGAAGCCCCGGCCGCTTCCCCGCCTTCCGAGAGGAGCCTCCCGGGGCCCTTCCGGGGGCTCCCGCAGCAGCGCCTCCAGGATGGCCAGGGAATCCGCCACCTCTCCGGCCATGACCTCCACCATCCGCCGCAGTGTCCCCTTCCTCCCGGCAGCCGCGCGGGGAGACCAGCCGGGAGGCCGCGGGAACGCCTGATCCTCCGCCCGGGCGTCGCGAGCCGCCCCCAGGGCCCTGGCGAGAGGCCCGACCCAGGCTTCCCATCCCTCCCCGCGGGCTGCGCGGCATTCCAGCTCTTTTCCGCGCCTCCTCCTCCCTTCTTCCCGCGGAAGTACGGCCAGGCGCCCTTCCGCCCAGCGTGGAGGGGAAAAGGCCGAAAGGCTCCGGGACAGCTCCTCCCATTCCCGGGCAATAACTTCCATATAATTCCATATTTCGCGGGCTACCGGACCTCTCTCGACATGCCGCGCCCCTCCCGGGACCAGCGCCGCCGTTCCTCCACCTCCGCCGCTCAGCGAATCTTCCAATTCGGCGACTCCCTCGCCCCACCCCCGTAGCCGCCGGGAAAGCCGGAAACGCCCGCAGAGCTCCGCCGCCCTGGAGAGCCAGGAACAATGGGAACGCATCCGTAGGAGCTCCAGCAATGCCGCGCGCACCGCCCGGGCCGATGCGGGTACCGCATACCCGCGGGCATCCTCAAGGGCCAAAAGGAAGGAGAGCAGGAGCGGGAGGTCCGAGCCCAGCGACCCCCGTACCTTTTCCGCCTCTTTCCCCACCCTGACGCCCCTGAGGGAGAGACAGGGTGCTTGGCGGAGGCATTCCGTCACCCGGAGAACGCGCCCACCCGACACCTCCAGGAGCAACCCACCCTCCGAGTAGAGGACCTCCCCGTTTGCCGCCCTCTCCACCCCTCCGCCGCCGTGTGTTTTCGCCTCCGCTCTCGTCCCCTGCCTCTCCACAAGGAGATCCCCCCTGCTTCCTTCCGGACCGTAAAGCAGTTCCATCCAGCGCGTGGCGGAGGGAAAGAAACGCGATGCCGCCTCCACCAAACCGCCACCTTCCGGGGAGAGCAGGTGCAGGGTCTTGCCCTCCCGGGGGTCGAAGAAATGCAGGGCTTCCCGCCCTGCCGCATCCACGTCCGCCATGAGCAGCCGGAGCCCACGCTCGGCCAGGAAACGCAGCCTGGCCTCTCTCTCCCCGCCCGCTTCCGTCACCCAGACCCCACGGAACACGCCCTCAGCCACGCATCACCTCCGGTCCGCCGCCACTCCTCTCCCAGTCCCTTCCGGTCACCGCGAAGCCGCAGGAGACCCGTCCGATGGGAGAGCCTTCACCCACCGCCCGGAGCCGCCTCCGCTGCCGCGAAAGCGCGGCATCCACACCAGGGGCGTCAACGTAATACGGAAAGGATGAACATCCCCCACCATCCCAGGAACACGGCCAGATCCAGGGCCACGACCGCACGCACCAGAGACTTTCCCGGCCGACGCGGAGCCAAAGGCCACGGCAAAAGAGCCGTCGCTGTGGAGGCCGGGGCACAGGAGGTCAGGGCAACCGCCGCCATCCCCGCCACCCTCCGCCCCCTAGCCCACCACAGGAAGGCCAAGACCCCCAGGACCAGCAAGCATGCGCCGGCCAGTGAACTCCAGGAGGAAAAAGGGAACTCCAAGGGCAGGCCGTACTCCCTCATGAGCATATCCGCGACGCGGCCGGGGAAGATCCCCGTAATCGCCAGGAAGGCGCAGAGGGGCAGGGCCACTGCCGCGGAGACCCATGGGGGCGCCCCGTCGGCCTCTCCGCCGCCGGCGATGAGGGCCGCCGCTCCTCCCGCCAGGAAGGCCAGGACCATGACCGGCCAGCCCAGAAAGAATGTCGTCCCCATCGCACCTCCCTGGCCGTATGCCGGGGATCTTCCCGCCATCCAAAGGGAAGCGAACCCGGCCAGAGGAGGGAGGCCGAGGATGGCCGCCCCGCCTACGGTTCTCGCCCCTCCGCGCCGCCCCCCGTCAGAAGCCTCCAGCAGCAGGAGGGCCGGAATCCCGGCCAGGAGGACCAGCCTGGCGGCCACCGCGCCGCCCTGTCCCCCTGAGGAGAGGGAGAAGGTGAAGGCGGCGCCCAGGCAGTTGGCCAGCCATCCCCTCCTCACCCCCAGGGGTATGGAGCGCAACAGGGCAAGGGCGGAGGAAACCAGCCCCGCGGCGCCGATTCCCATCATCGCCCAGAGCCATTCCCCGCCCGGGTTGAAGACCACCCGCACGGCCATGAAGAGGAGGTAAGCCCCCAGGACGGGGTTGATCACTTGGAGGTAGGGAATCCGGAAAGCCTTCCCTCGCCCTGCGAGGAATGCCGGACAGGTGGTGAGGGGAAATACCCCGAGGCGCAGCAGCGCGGCGGCCAGAAGGAGCGGGAAGGCCGAGGAGCGGATTCCCGGTGCGACTGGGATATTATGGAATAAGGCTTTCGGCGCTGCACCGTTTATGAGGAGCACGGAGAGCATCAGGCAGAGGTCGGAAGCCATAAGGGGGAAAAGTGCGGCCAGATACCGCGTCCTCTCCTCCCCTGGCCCCTCCAACAGCACGGCACCGGCGGCGCACCAGGTGACCAGGGCGCAACCGACGGCCAGGAGGAGCAGGTGCTCTCCGAGCACCGCGGCCACGGCGCCGGCAACGGAGAGGTGGCCGAGTGTACGGAGAACCCTCCCCTTCCGCCCCTTACCGGCCTCCCCTCCGGCGAGGAGGAACAGGGAAAGGGGCCCGATGACCGCCAAGAGGGCGAGGAAGGCCAGCCTCCCGGCCTCAAACCCCCACCATCCCCAGACGAAGGGTCCCGGGCCGACATGCCTCTCCCAACCGCGATAGAGCAAAACGAGCAGCGTGGAGGAGGCCGCAAGCGCCCAGATAGATGGTATATATTTCCATGCGGGCCTCCTCACGGGGAGCGCGCTCAGCAGTGCCGCCGCCAGCCCGGCGGCGGGCAAGAAGGGAAGGAGCTGTACGGCCCTTATCTCTCCCAACCCCTCTCCTTTCCTTCCGCCTCAGGCTCCCCGCCCGGCATGGCGGCCTGCGCCGTTCCGGGCCCTTTCCCCGCTCCGAAGCCCGCCATGGGGATTATCCCCCACCTCTTCCCCCCGCCGCCCTTCGCGCTTCCCTCCCAACGGCGGCCTGCGCCCGTACTCGCGGTACACCACTCCCGTACGCTCCACCGGCCGGCCCGGCGATCCCCCGATATCCCGGCCGGCCCCTCCATGCAGCCCTTCACCGGGGGCCTCACCCGTTGGCTATCCCCGTATCCCGCGCCGCCCGCCTCCCGGTCCCGAACGCATTCCTACCCATGGTCCCGCTCCCACTCCAACATCCGCGCGGTGTCCGGCCCGTACCCCGGACATCCCCGGGCCATCCCGCCTTCTTCCTCAAGCCAGGAAGGAGGAGACCGCCACGAGGGCCAGAGAGAGGAAGGCGGGGATCGTCGCCCACCACTGCACCTTCCTCCTCCCCACCCTTCCCGAGCGCGAGAGCCCGACGCGCAGCAGGACTCCCAGGAGGAGCCACCCCAGCGAGGCGGGAAGCCAGACAGGGTATCCGCCGTTCCCCGCGCCCGGATATCCCAGGAAGAGGACGATGAACACGGCCGCTAGGAACACGCGCTGCCCGGCGCGGAGGGAGTCGGCGGCCAACCTCTCGGGCCCCGCCGCGGGAAGGCGAATCCCAGCCTCCCATGCCGGATCCCCAAGGGTGAGGAGAACGGCGGCCAGGACGGCGATGCCCAGTCCCCCGGACACGGCGAAACGGTATGGGCCATCCCAGAGGGCCAGGGAGGAGAAGATGTGTTCACCCCGCAAGGAGCGGAGGGAGATGTCAGGACCCCCCGGGTAACGGAGGGAGGCGGCGATGAGGATGGAGAGGAAGGAGGCGGCGCGGAGGAAGGCGGTGCGGAAGGCGAGGGGCAGAAGGGCGTTCCACCTCCGCCCCCCGGCCTCGCGCATCGCGGCCAGCGGCAGCGCCTCGGCGGAGACGAAGAGGAGGCCCATGACCAGGAGGTCTCCCCTGGCCCCGACCAGAGACACCAGGCCGACGGCGAGCGCCAGCAGGGAGGCGGAGAGGGTGAGACCGCCCGTTGGGGGCCACGCCTCTTCCGGCTCCCTTCCCGCCACCCCCTCCCCGCCACCGTCCGCCGTCTTTCCGAGAAGGAGCCCCGCCGCCTTACGCTCCAGGAAGAGGAGAAGGCCACCCGCGGCCAGCATGAAGGCCAGACCCGGAAAGAAGAGCAGTCTCAAGAGTTCCAGGACCGTCCGCATGGCCACCATCCGTCGTCTTCCCCGTGGCGGCCCGGCATTTCCGCCGCTTCCCCGAAACACCGGGGGGCCGGGCGCAGGTGCCGCCGGTAGGGCTCGATATCCAAAATGAGGAGCGCCGCCGGCCCCGGCTCAGCCCTGCTCGCCCTCACCCAAAAGCCAGATGGGGCTGGACCACGCCCAGTGCCCGTCCTCCTGTTCCGCCCGCAGGTAGTAGAGCCTCTCCCCCTCATCTCCGTCGGTCAGCCGAAAGCCGGCCTCCCTCCCGCCGCATGAGGACCAGGCCACGTCGAAGACCCCCTTCCTCCCCCGCACCAGCTCCACCCGGCGCAGGGGCGCCGTGCCCAGGACCCTTCCTTCCAGACTCACCGGCCCCAGGGGATAGTATTCCGAGCCCATAGGAAGGCCGTCGGCGTAGAGCTCCATCACCATGCGAGCCCCCGTGGTCCCGTACACGCGGCGGTTCCACAGGGCCCTCCATATCTCCTCGTCGGTCAGTTCCTCCGCCCACACGGCGGTAAGGCCCCGTGGGTAGATGTCCACCGGATGGACCCTCTCGTCCACGGCGTAATCGTGCCGGTCGCTTCCGGCCACCACCCCCAGGCGCAGCCCGGCGGCCAACGCTTCCTGGTAATAGTTGCCATATCCCGCCGGGACCCGGTCGTCCCTGAGAAAGCGGGGGAACCACCCCCTCGGATTCCCGTGGGTGACCGGGTAGGGGCCGTCGTAGCTCTCGGAGGCACCGTGCATGCTGTAGATCTCCACCAGGCGCTGCTGTTCGTCATCCGCCCCCCACCAGGCGTAGGCGGGGGGAATCCTCAACCTCACCATCTTGGCCCAGTTGAAAGGGAGGACGAACACCCGCCGCCAGGAGGTGTGGTGGGGAACCACCAGGGCGTGGTGGACGCGCAGGCACTCCCTCAGCTTGGTCGGGTCGTCACTCTCCGGGCTCAGCCAGCCGTAAAGGCGGGGGTCCCTCTCCCAGGGCGCGAAGTAGACGCCCCGGTGCCCGTACCTGTGATCCGACCACTCGTAGCCCAAGAGGACCACGAACTCGCCGGGCCGGTTGAACTCCTCCCGCAGCTCGCGGAGCAGCCTCCATTCCTCCTCCCTGCCCGAGGGCTCGAACATCTCCATGGTGTCATGCATGGTTATCGCCGCGAAGTCCAGGCCTTCCTCGTCGCGCGCCGAGCGATAGAACTCCCGCGGCTCGAGGTTGCCGTCGCAGAGGCAGGTGTGCACGTGCAGGTCGCCCCAGAAGAGGCGCATCCCGCCGCCGAAGGACACGGGGTTGCTCTCCCCTCGCAGGCCCCCCGCCGAGGCCCTCAGCCGGTAGACCCCCGGCCCCGCCAGGCGGTAAGGGACGGTGACCACGCCCCTGTCCCGGGGAGAGAAGATGACCTCCGGAGCGGTTTCCATCCCCGGCGGGGGAAGGAGGCGCACCGCTCCCTCGAAGGCGGGGTCCACATCCCCCCTGGCATCCACGGCCCGGAGGTGGATCCTACCCCTCCCCTCCCGGTCCGGGGAGGAGAGAACAGGCTGGAGGGCCTCCGCCTCCCCGCCCACCGCCTCCAGCACCGGGTTGCGCTCGATGAAACGGTAGAGGCCTGAGGCCCGTTCGTCCACCTCCACCGCCAGGTTCACCCGTGAGGAACGGGCGGGCACCTTCCACCCCCTGCTCCCTCCACTCCTGTCGCCCAGGAGGACCAGGATCTCGTCTCCCTCCCGCAGCCTGCCTTCACGTACCCGGATGCGGATCTTCCTCTGCTCCAGGTAGAGATATCCCACGTCCAGGGCTTCCAGCCTCACTCCGCAGCGGCGCAGGAACTCCCGGCCCAGAAAGCGCAGGGCTCCCCGCAGGGGGAAGTAACCCTGGGAGGCCACCTCCAGCCGGGCTCCCCCGGAGGTGCGCAGCTCACACCGGTAATAATTGGGAAGGCGGGGATGGCGGTTCTGGATCAGGCCCCATCCGTGGGCGTAGAGGAAAGCGGGCCTGCGGCCATTATTACCAAAATCTACCATACGGCAGAGGCTTATCTTCAGGCCCCCGTCCTCGGAGATCCCTCCCGGACCGCAGCGGAACTTCAGGGTGACCTCCGCGTATCCCGAGCCGGCCCGGAGCATGGCGGGCTCCACTTCCGCCTCCCCCGGTGCGCTGTCCGTTGTGGGAGCCGGCTTGCGACCGGAGCGGAAGAACTCCGGATCGTAGAGGAAGTCCATTATCCCGAAGATAAGGACCCCGGCGGCCGTTCCCGCGAGCCCGGCCGCGGCCTTCAAGACCCGGCGCAAGACCTTTCTCATCCCGGTCCTACCTTCCAGCCCATCCCGTTTCGGCGGGAACCGATTTCACAGGGGATATTCTACCAGCCCTCGGGTGGGAGGCAGGCCCCGGTGCCGGCGGCCGACGGAAACGGGTCTCGATTTCCTCCCCCGCCCGGCGAGGGGAAGTTCCCGGGGAAGGGAACCGCCGCCATCCGACTTGCGCCCGAGAAACGGCATTCCTTCCATAAGATGTCGTCTCTCGGCGCAAGGAGACGGATCCTCGTCGCTCATTGCCCAATATCCTTCGCCTGCTGTCCGTTGCTCGCTATCCCTTAGCGTTGCTGGTTGCCCGTTGCCTGCTGCCTGCTGTCTTTCACTCCTTTTCCTTTTTCCTCCGTCAGCTGCCTGTTTCCCTCCGCCTCTTTCTCTCCTGCCCGTTGCCCTCTGCCCTCTACTCTTTGCTCTTCATCCCTCGGTCTCCGGCCGGCGAGCCCCTTGGATGCCGTCCGCTCCGCGAACCGCTCCCACGCGGCCTCATTCCAGGAAGACGAAGGCGTAGCGGTCCTGCCTCTGCTCCTTGTGGGTGAGGACCTCGATGGGCAGTCCGAACTTGCGCACCGTGGCGTAGACGTCTATACCCAGGAAATCCTCTCCCGGCCGGGCTTTCTCCGGGTTGGCGCAATCCTGGCGGCTGGAGGCGGCACACACATCACAGCCGTGACAGTCGTAGAGGGCGAAGGCCCAGTAGTGCCCGTCCAGGAAGGCCCTCCGCTCCACCTCCCAGGCGATCTCGTTGGCCAGCTCCTTGCGGTGGGTGTGGATGAGCAGCGCCAGGCGGTAACGGCGCAGGAGGGGCTCCGCCTCCCAGGGTTTGATGAGGTCTGGTGAGCATTTCAGCTGACCGAACTCCGGACATCCCCAGGCGCACTTGAGGTAGGTGCGGTGGTCGAAGACTATCTCCGGGACCTCGACGATCAGTGCGTCGACCGCCCCCATCTCGTAGGCCAGGTTCACGTATCTTTCCATATCCATAGCCAGCCCCCTTCCACTCGTCGCCCAGACGAGTCCCTCGGTCACCGGTCCACGCCGTACCAGAAGCGGCGGCAGAACTCCCAATCCCTGAAGGCGCGTGCACCCCCGCGCATGAGGATTGCCGGGAGATTCCGCATACCCGCGCTCCCCCTACTCGATCCCCAGCCCCTCCCCGTCCATGATTATATGCGCTCTCCCCGGTATTCGACCGCAGCCTGGAAAGGAGAGCCGCATCTGGTAAGATATGGCAACTAATAATGGTCGTGCGGAAAAACCTTTTCCCGGCCCTTCGGCGGGCAAGGTTCCCCCGCGGGGAGGGGCCGCCCTCGCCGCACGGCGCCGCCCCGCGCCAGGGGGTCAGCGGGCCAGGTTCATGCCCGAGAGGGCGAAGTCGCCCAGCAAGGAGGCCCGGGTGACCACGTCCTCCCCGTAGCGGTCGCGGAGGGCGTCCAGAGCGGCGGTGAGCCTCTCCTCCCGGGAGTCCAGGCACTCCCAGATGGTGATCTGTCTCCCTTCCTCCCTGCGACGCAGCTGGGTGACGGAGACGCCCACCGTGGTCACCGGCTCCGTCCACAGGCCGGAGCCGGCCTCCCGCCGCAGGAGGTCCCGCGCCGCCGCGTAGACCGGGGAGGTGAGGTCGGTGTACTCGGCCAGGCTGCGGGTGCGGGCATAGCCCAGGGCATAGCCCACGCGCAGGCGCAGGCTCACCGTCCTCCCCAGGTAGCCCTCGCGGCGCATACGGCGGGTCACGGCGTCGCACAGCCCCAGGAGGGTGTTCTCCAGGTACCCCAGGTCCCGGGTCCCCCCGCGCAGGGAGAGGCTGTGCCCGAAGGACTTTATCTCCTGCTCCTCCCCGCCCTCCCGGACCGGGCTCCCGTCACGGCCGTGGGCCGCTTCCCAGAGCAGGCGGCCCATCACCCCGAACTTCCACTCCAGCAGCTCCACGGGGGTGCGGGCCAGGTCCCCCACCGTCTCCACGCCCATGGCCCGCAGGTGGCGGCGCATCCGCTCCCCCACCCCCACCAACCGGTCCACGGGGAGGGGGGCCAGTATGTCCGGGAGTTGCTCCGGGGTTATGAGGGTCAGCCCGTCCGGCTTTTGGAACTCGGAGGCCATCTTGGCCACCAGCTTGTTGGGCCCGATGCCCACCGAGGCGGTGAGCCCCAGCCGGCGGCGTATCTCCCCCTTGAGCTCCCTCCCCAGCCTGAGGGCCTCCCGCCAGCGCCCTTCCCCCGGGAGGCAAGGGCGCAGGAGGGGGGTGAGGTCCACGAAGACCTCATCTATGGAAAAAACTTCCACACGGTGGGAGAGCCTCTCGCAGAGGCGCCGGATGCGCCGGGCGTTGTCCAGGTACTTGGGGATGTCCGCGTGCACGAAGCAGGCGTGGGGGCAGCGGCTCCGCGCCTCCCACACCGACATGCCCGCCTTCACCCCCCAGCGCCGGGCCTCGTAGGAGGCGGTGGCCACCACCCCGTGGGTGCAGAAGTCGCTGGAGGTGTGACAGACCACCAGGGGCCGGCCCCGGTAGAGGGGCACGTCCCTCTGCTCCACGGAGGCGAAGTAGGCGTCCATGTCCAGGTGAAGGACGCACCGCCCCTCCTCCGCGGCCCGCACCTGATCCGCGGCGCGAAGAAGGCCGTGCGTCACGTACTGGGTCATCCCCGACCTCCCCTACCCCTCGCTGTGCACCCGCACCAGACTCCACCTCATGCCGTCGGTGGAGAAACGGAGCTCGTAGACCTCCGGGGTGTCGCTCATCACCGAGTAATAGAGCTCCAGGTACCTCCCCTTCATGGCCCGGTAGGTCCCCAGCACGCGGCGGACGCGGTAGCGCCGTCCACGCCAGAGGAAGGCGGTGGGCCGCAGCTTTCCCCCGCGGAAGACCGCCGCCACGTCCACCGGTTCCTCGACCAGGGTGACCATGGCATCCCTCCCCTTTTCCGGCCGCCGTTCCCGCGCGGCGTCCCTGCTTCCTCCTTCCGGCGGAGCCCCCGGACCCCCGGCAGCCCCTTCCGAGGGCGGGCCGCCGTCCCGTCAAAGCCCCCCGTCCGCGCCCGCCCGGAGGAGTCCCCGGCATCGCGCCGGGGCGGCCCTCCTGCCCCCGGCTTCCGGGGCCCTCCAAGGGCCCCGCGAAAACCCCCCGTAGGGACGCGAGGAGGGCTTGCGCCCTCCTTGGAAACTTATTCCATCCCCGCGCCGCCGCGCGGGGTCCCCGGTTCAGACCCTCTCCCGCAGCAACGAGACCACCTTCCCCACCACCCTCACCTCCCCCTCTCCCCGCCTCACCCGCAGGGGAGCGTAGCGGGGGTTTGAGGCATGGAGCTCCACCGTCTCCCCCCGACGCCTCAGGCGCTTCACGGTGGCCTCCCCCTCCACCAGGGCCACCACTATCTCCCCGTCCTCCACACCGGGGCGGGGATCCACCACCACCAGGTCGCCGGGGTGGATGCCGTCGCCGATCATGCTGTCCCCCCTCACCCGGAGCAGGAAGCGCCCCCTCCCTCCCCAGCGGCCGGGGACCGGGACCCACTCCTCCACCTCCTCGGAGGCGTAGCGGAGGGGACCCGCCGGGACCTCGCCCACCAGGGGCAGATAGGCCACCCCGCCCCGGAGGCCCTCCCGCACCTGTATGGCGCGCGCCCCGGGCGCCCGGGTTATGAAGCCCTTCCTCTCCAGGGCCTCGAGATGGCGCAGGGCCCCCCGGGTGGAGGAGAGGCCCAAGGCCTCGCAGAGCTCCCGCACGCTGGGGGGATAGCCCCTTCTCTCCAGGGTGGAGAGGACGAACTCCAGGGCCTCCTCCTGCCGGGGCGTGAGCCCCTCCCTGCCGCCCCCCTCCCCGCCCGCGGGGCGGGAGCCTCTCCGCCGGGACGCCGCTTTCTCCATCCTCCCTCACCTCCTCCCCTATTATAGTAAACATTTGTTTATCCGTAAACACCCGTTTAGGGTGAATCTTCCGCTGCGGGGCCCGTTTCCACTAACCCACCGCCCCTTCTCCCGGATGCGCCTCCTCCTTCGCGGGGCTCCGCCCCGGACATCCCGCTCGTCCCGGGTCTCCCCAGGGGTCGATCCCCGCCGGGGGTCCGTTCGCCCGCCCTCCGCCGTCCGGCTCCCGAGCACCTCCCTCACCCCGGGGCCCCCGGACATCCCTGCCGGCGTGGTCCACCCCATGCCCGTTCCCCCTCGCGGGCTCCGCGCCATGCGCGGACGGGAAAAGGGAGGCCTTCCTCCCTCCGCGCACGGGAAACAGGCCTAAACCTCCAAGAGGCGGAGCCGGTCGGGGAAAACGAGTCCAGCCGACAGAGCCACGGTACGAGAAACAGGTTTCAAACCCCCGGCGGGAGGGTAAATATTTGGTGGACCTCGCCTTAGCGGGATGAAGGTGACGTATTCGAAGAAACAACGGAGGTGAAAAAATGGTGCGGGGGCCTCACGGTCATGAGAAGACAGGTGTCGAGGTGCTGCGGGTTCTCTGCCCCAAGTGCAACAACCGGGTCTCCATAGATCCCGGTGAGGACAAGGCGAAGTGCGCCAAGTGCGGCACCGTGGTCAAGCGTCCCTCCCGGTCCCGTTGACGGGCCCCCGCTCCTTCGAGCCCCGGGCCGTCCTCCCGCACGAGATGGAACCATGGTGGACAACGAGGTAAGGGAAGGAAGCGAGCTGGACATCGCCCTGGAACACGTGGGCGACCACTCGATCGTCGTCCTCTCCGGAGAGGTGGACGTGTACAGCGCCCCCAAGCTGCGCGACACCATAAAGAACCTGGTGGAGGAGGGTCGCTACCGCATCGTGGTGGACCTGGAAGACGTGGCCTTCCTGGACAGCACCGGCCTGGGCGTCCTGGTGGGGGGGCTGAAGCGGGTCAAGCACCACCAGGGGGACCTGGGGATAATCTGCAACCAGGAACGCATCCTGCGCATCTTCCGCATCACCGGCCTCACCAAGGTCTTCACCATCTACTCCTCCCGGGAGGACCTGCTGGCGAGCATCAAGGGGGCGTGAGTTTGTCCGGAGACAAGAACGTGGCCTTCGAACTGGAGATCCCGGCGAACGCCAAGTACATAAGCCTGGCGCGCCTCTTCGCCGGCTCCATCGCGCGTCGCATGAACTTCAGCGAGGACAGCGTGGACGACCTCAAGATAGCCGTCTCGGAGATGTGCACCAACGCCGTCGTCCATACCGGGAACGGCACCGCGGAGAAACCCCCCATAAACATCCGCTTCATCATGGGGGAGGAATCCCTGACCGTCGAGGTCCAGGACCGGGGACCGGGTTTCGACCCCCGGTGCGTGCTGGAGAGCCCGCCTTCCGAGCTGCTGGAAAAGGGTTTCGGCATCCCGCTCATCCGCAGCCTGGTGGACGTTTTCGAATGCCAGTCCAGCCCCGGGGGAGGGACCAAGGTCACCATAACCAAGTTCTTGCCCGGCAGGGAGAGAGGTTGATCCCAAGCCGGGTACCCTGACGGCACGCCCGGAAGGGAGCCCCGAGGCACTGTTTTCCGGCCCGGACACCGATCGAGGCGGTTCACCCATGGATGAGGAAGCCTTCTTCCGACGACTCAGAGAGGAGATGGTGCGCACCCAGATCGCGGAGCGGGGTATCCGGAACCCCCGGGTCCTGGAGGCCATGCGCCGCGTTCCCCGGCACCTCTTCGTCCCCGAGGACCTCCGCCACCGCGCCTACGAGGACACCCCCCTCCCCATCGGCGAGGGGCAGACCATAAGCCAGCCCTATATGGTGGCCTGGATGACGGAGCTCCTTGATGCCGGGGAGGGGGACAGGGTCCTGGAGATAGGGACCGGCTCGGGCTACCAGGCCGCTGTCCTCTGCGAGCTGGTGAAGGAGGTCTACACCATCGAGAAGAATCTCCTCCTGGCCCGGGAGGCGGAGGAAAGGCTGCGCTCCCTGGGTTATGCCAACGTGCGCGTCAGGGTGGGGGACGGCACCTTGGGATGGCCGGAGGAGGCTCCCTTCGACGGGATCATCGTCACCGCGGGCGCGCCCTCCGTGCCCCAACCCCTTCTGGAGCAACTGGCGGAGGGGGGGCGCCTGGTGATCCCGGTGGGCTCGGCGACCATGCAGATGCTCACCGTGGTCAGGAAGGAGGACGGCGCCTTCCGCACCACCGAAGAGGGTTCCTGCATCTTCGTGCCCCTGGTCGGCAAGTACGGGTGGCGGCGCTTCCGGTGACCACCGCCTCACGCCTCCGCGGAAGCGGCGAGGCTCGCTCCTTCGGGCGAGAGGGCAAACGCCTCGGAACGCATATTCTCGGGGCCTCCAGGGGCGAAAAGAAAAACTCGCCCACGTGGACGGTGAAGAGCCGGCCTGGTGGTATAATCTTCCCATGCGCGAGATCGTGGTGGTCATTCCCACTTACAACGAGAGGGAAAACCTGGAAAGGATAGTCAAGGCCGTCCTGGCCCAGCCCCTGGACCTTTCCGTCCTGGTGGTGGACGACAACTCACCGGACGGCACGGGGGAGATCGCCGACCGTTTGGCCGCCGAGGACGAGCGGGTGGCCGTCCTGCACCGGGAGGGAAAAGGGGGGCTGGGCACCGCCTACCGCGCCGGTTTCCGCTATGCCCTGGAGAGAGGCGCTCAGTATCTCTTCGAGATCGACGCCGACTTCTCCCACAACCCGGACGACATCCCTCGCCTCTACGAGGCGGCCAGGGGAGCGGATGCCGCCGTGGGATCCCGTTACGTGAAGGGCGGAGGATGCGAGAACTGGAGCCTCTTCCGCTGGATGATCAGCCGGGGTGGCAACCTTTACACCAAGCTTGTGGCCCGCACCAAGACCGTGGACACCACCTCCGGCTTCCGCTGTTACACCCGCCGGGTACTGGAGACCATCCCCCTGGACCGGGTGACCTCGCAGGGTTACGCCTTCCAGATCGAGATGACCTTCGTTGCCGAGGCCCTGGGGTTCCGCATCGTGGAGGTGCCCATCGTCTTCACCGACCGCAGGGGCGGGGAGTCGAAGATGGATTTCGACATCTTCTGGGAAGGCCTGAAGGTGGTCTGGGGGCTGCGCCGCAAGTACGCGGACCTCTTGAAAGGCTGACCCGAATCCCGGGTCTCGGAGACCCTCTCCATCTCGGATAGAGCGTCCTTCCGCCTCCCCCGCTCGGGAACGTCCGGCCCGCCTGCCTCTGCCCTGACGGCCACCTTGCCGGGCTCGGCGTAGAGGCGCCTTCTTTGCGCAGGATTCCCCCTTCTCCAACCCCCTAAAGGACGCAAAAGCCGAGCGAGTTCGAGTCGCCTGCCCCGTTTCCCGCCGGAATCCTCGCCTTACATCCCCTCGGCGTAAAGGAGCACTCGGTTGGGGCCCTGCGTCCGAGCGGCGGCCAGGGCGGCCAGAGCCCGCTCCAACAGCGTCTCCTCGCTGTCGGCGCATGCCGGGTAGGAGGCCACGCCGGCGCTCATGGTGAGGGACTCCACCTCCTTCTTCTCCCGGGAGGGGAAGGGGTATTCCTCCACCACCTTGCGGATGCGCTCCGCAAGGCGCATGGCTCCCAGCCTCCTGGTCTCCGGGAGGAGGACGGCGAAGGTGTGGCCCTGGTAGCGGGCCGCCGTGTCCACCTCTCGCGTGTTGCGCCTTATGATGCTGCCCACGTCGGAGATCACCAGGTCCCCGAGGAAACGGCCGTTCCTCTCCACGTACTCCTCGAAACCGTCTATCTCCAGGAAGACCAGGCAGACGTTGAGGCTGTAGCGCCGGGCGCGGCTTATCTCCTCGTGCAGCCTCTGCAGGAAGAAGTTACGGTTGTAGAGGCCGGAGGCGGAGTCCGTCACCACGTTGGTCTCCAGCTCGGAGTACAGGCGGGCGATGAGCACCGCCAGCCCCCCTTGGTCGGCCACCAGCGCGAGGAGTGGAAGGTGCCTGGTCTGCGGGAGACCTCTGAAGACCAGGGCCAGTATCCCCACCACCCTTCCCTCCGCCCGCATGGGCAGGGCCAGGATGTTCTCCCCCTCCTCCACCCCCAGGAAAGCCGATTCCTCGGTCCCCTCTTCCACGGCATGGTGCACGACGGCCCCAGTGTCGAAGGCACGGCCGCATATGGAGCGCTCCACCTCCAGGGAACCCCCCACCACCGCCTCAAGCCTCTCCCCCCTGGCCAGGACCACCCGCATGGAATCAACCTCCTCGCCGGGGAAGAGGACCATCCCCTCCCGGGCCCCGGAAAGGGCCATGGCCCTGTCCAGGAGCTGGGAGAGCTTGGGTAGGGGGTCGGAGTAGGCCTCCACCACGCCGGCGCCGGCACAGACCGCGGTGATCTCCTGCAGCTCGCCGCTCAGGCGACGGCTGTCCGCGGCCAGGACGGTAAGCTTTTCCAGCAACAAGGCCAGGGGGGAATCTTCGTAGATTTCCAGTATCTGGTATTCTCCTGCCGGAAGGCTCGCCGTGTCCGTGCCCTCCGCAGCCAGGATCAGGTGGGGAGCGGATTCCTTGACGAACCTGCCGCGGGCGGTGAACAGGGGCGGCGGCTCCACCTCGGACGGCCAATCGGGGGGCAGCTTGCCGGCCAGGATCCCCGTGATCTTCACCATTTCACACTGCGCCAGCACCCTGGCCAGCCGCCCGCAGGCGGAATTGAACCCGGCGAAGGCCAGGCGGACCTCCGCCCTCTCCGACCCTCGAGGCGTATCCGTGGTCTGAGGTGTATCTGTCATTTTTTGCCAGCCGATTCTTCTTGCCGATCGGCAACACCGCCGCGCTGACTTGCCCTCCTCATTTTAATCCATGACCGCTGGCCTTGGGAAGAAAACCCATCCAGTCCTTAGGCTTGCAGACGCCCCCACCTCCGCAGCCCCTGAGGGAAAGGCAGGCCGGGGGATCGGGGGTTCTCAGGGGAAGGCGCGGCGCGCTTTACGGTGCTCCTCGTCCAAATCGTAGATGGGGAAGGGGAGCTCCGCGCCCTCGGGAATCTTGTGCACGTACTTGCGGCGGAACTCGGGGTCCTGCATGCGGCAGGTCATGGCCTTGCGGTCGTACTCGGGGTGTACCTTCATGCGGTGCCAGATGTCCCACAGGGGCTCCTCCTTGACGTTGCCGAAGTGCAGGGGAGTGAAATCGCAGGGAGTGACGAAACCGTTGTGGGTTATGTGTATCTGCCACTTCACGCCGAAACACCCCATTATATGAGGGTCGTTCACGTGGCACATCATGCACACCCGCGGCCCGCGGAAGTCCTTCCACTGTTCCTCGTGGAGGACCCGGAAGGCCTCCCTCTCGGCGTCGGTGAGGATGAGTTCATCCTGCTTGAGGCATTTTCCCGTGGGCACCAGGTCGAAGACGGTGAGCTCGCGCACCCCCAGCTTCTTGCAGATGGCCAGGAATTCGTGGTGGTATCCCCTCCTCACCCATTCCCGGCTCATGTAGGTGGAAAGGCCCACGTACATCCCGCGCGCCACCGCTCTCTCGATCCCCTCCATCACTTTGTCGTAAAGGCCGGGCACGCCGCGCAGGCGGTCGTGCTCCTCGGGGACCGGGCTGTCCAGGCTGACGAATATGGTGTCGCATCCCGCCTCGCGCAGCCGGTCCAGGTTCTCCCCGGTGAGGAGGGAACCGTTGGTGAAGAGGTCGGCAACGCAGTCGTTCTCCACGATGCGGCGGATGAGGACGTCCAGGTCGGGCCTGAGCAACGGCTCGCCCCCGGTGATGATGATGTCCGTGATGCCCAGTTCCGCGCACTGGTCGATGACCCGGCACCATTCGCCGGTGGTCAGCGTCCCCTCGCGGGAGCGGCGGAAGGCGCTGCAGTGCACGCAGCGCGCGTTGCAGTCGTGGGTGACGGCGATGGTCACGGCGTGGGGTCCCCATTCCCTTCCCAGGCCACGGTTCACGATGTTGCGGTAGAAACGCTCGTAGGCCCGGGACTTGACCGGAGGCAGGTGGTAGGAGAAACGGTCCGGCCTGGCGAAACGGACGAAGGGTATATGGGGCCCGACGCTCTTCAAGAGCCATCCCCCCGCGGCCATGAAGAGGGGGAAGGTGGGAGGCCCGAAGGCGCGATAGAACTCGCGCCTCAGCCTGCGGGCAAGGGTCGGTCTTCCCTTCCCGCCGTCCATCGAAGGCTCGCCGTTCATCTCGGTCTTCCCCTTCACTCTCCTCCCTCCCCGACGGGCGACCGGAGTGCATTATACAACACGGCCCCGCGCGCGCCATGACCGGGGTCAGGTGGGTCCTTTATCGTCCGCCTCGCGCCCCGCCCACGGGCCCCGGGGGCCATCCTCCCTCGAGGGCTGGCGAGATCGGATGCTCACGGCCAAGCCCTGCTGCCACCCCGCCGTGCAGGGGGAAGCCCCCGTGCGAGAGGCTTCGCCCCGCCTCCTCTCCGCTCCGGGGAATACGCCTTCCTGGTTGAAGGCCTAAAGCCGCGGGCGAAGGCGACAAGCCGCGAGTGGGGGCGACATTCCCTTTCCGCTAAGCGGACAACGCGGGCATGATTGATCGCGCCGTCGCCGCATACGCTTTTACCCACCGCACACGCTTTCACCCATGTGATATTCGACAGGATCACATAAAGCTATAAATGGTTATCATATTAAACTCTCAAGTCATATTATATATCCATTTTAACAAGCGACGCACACACTGCAGGGGGTTGCAGGCGCCCAACCGGGAGGTCGACATGGACCACCGGCCCACGTGCGTCAGGGGGAATCCGCGCTGGACACGAGAAATGGCCGGGAACGCCCCAGCCCCGGGAAGACGAAGGGCCTCCCCCCAGGATGCGCGGGCCGGAAGGGGCCGGGCCCGGGTTCAAAGGCCTCACCCCTCGTCCCGTCCCTCCCCCTTCCAGTCCGTCCCGACGAAGTTCTCCTCCTCTTTCTCCAGCTCGCGGCCCCCCAACACGATGCGCGGGAGGGTGGTCGCCAGGAGGCTGGCCACCCCCACGGCCAAGAGGGTGAAGATGATGGTCCGGGAAGCCACGAACTCCAGGGAGAGGGCTATCCCCGTGAGCAGGGCGGTCCAGAGGTAGATGATGAGGACCGCCTGCCTCTGGGAGTGGCCGATGTACAACAAGCGGTGGTGGATGTGCTCCTTGTCCGCGTAGTGGAAGGGCTTTCCCTTGCGCGCCCGTCGCAGGATGGCCAGGCCGGTGTCCACGATGGGCACGGCCAGGATGATGAGTGGGGTGAACAGGGTGGCCACCGCAGTCCTCTTGAGTATGCCCTGGATGCTCACCGCCCCGAGGATGAAACCCAGGAACATGGCGCCGGAGTCGCCCATGAATATGCTCGCCGGATGGAAGTTGTGGCGCAGGAAACCCAGGCAGGCGCCAGCCACGGCGGCGGATATTACCGTGGCCTGGAGGGTGTTGGGGTCGCCACCGATGCGCGTGCCGTAGACGAAGAAGGCGGCGGCGGAGATGGTGCACACCCCCGCGGCCAGCCCGTCCAGGCCGTCTATGAGGTTGATGATGTTGGTGAAGGCCACCATCCAGAGGAGGGTGAGGAGAATGGAGAGCAGGGGGCTGGCGGTGAGGTCGATGACGTTCCCCCGGGGCAGGGCCACGGTGCTTATCTCCACCCCGAAGGAGATGAGCACCAGGGAGGCGGCCACCTGCCCGGCCAGCTTCATCCATGGCGAGAGGCGCCGCATGTCGTCCACCGCTCCCAGGACGGCGATAAGCGAGGAGGCGATGATGATTCCCAGAAGCTGGTAGGAGGAGAGGGCGTCGGACATCCCCACCGGCCGGGCCAGGGAGGGGAAGACGCGCACCAGCACCTTCCCGGCCAGCGTGGAAAAGACCACCGCAAGGAGAATGGCCAACCCGCCCAGGGTGGGGGTGGGGTTCTCGTGCACCTTGCGGTCGTGAGGCATGTCCACCGCCCCCAGCTTCACCGCCCATTTCCGGGCTACCGGGGTGAGGAAGAGCGCCAGAAACAGGGAAACGGCGAAGATCAGAAGGTAGAGCAACCGGGTGCCTCCTCCAGCATGCAGACCAGCTGCAGTCCCGCCTCCCCCGCCAGGTCGTCGGCCAGGGTGTCCCGGTACCCCTCCCGGTAGTAGATCCGGGTTATCCCCGCGTTGATGAGCATCTTGGTGCACAGGACGCAGGGTTTATGAGTGCAGTAGAGGACCCCTCCCCTCACCGCCGTGCCGTGCATGGCCGCCTGGATGATGGCGTTCTGCTCGGCATGCAGGCCGCGGCATAGCTCATGCCTCTCCCCCGGGGAGACCCCCTGCCGCTCCCGCAGGCATCCCACCTCCTCGCAGTGGGGGAGCCCCACGGGAGCCCCGTTGTATCCCGTGGCCACGATGCGTTTCTCCACCACGATGATGCATCCCACCTGGCGCCTGAGGCAGGTGGAGCGGGTCGCTACCTGTCCGGCGATGGACATGAAGTACTCTTCCCAGCTGGGCCTACTCACCCGTTACCTCCCGACCTTACCGGCGCCGTTCAGAGGTGGGGGTACAGCGGAAAACCGGCCAGGAGCTCGTCCACGCGGCGGCGCACCTCGCGCATGACCTCCTCCGAGCCCAGGTTATGGACCACGGCGGCTATGAGGTCGGCGATCTCCACCATCTCCTCCTCCCCCATGCCGCGGGTGGTTACCGCCGGGGTCCCCAGGCGTATCCCGCTGGTAACCGCGGGGGGCTTGTCGTCGAAGGGGACGTTGTTCTTGTTCACCGTGATGCGCACCGCGTCCAGCGCTTCCTCCACCTCCTTGCCGGTGAGCCCCAGGGGGCGCAGGTCCACGAGGAGGAGATGGGTGTCCGTCCCCCCGGATACGATGCGCAACCCCCTCTCCGCCAGGGCCTCCGCCAGCTTTTTGGCATTTTTGACCACCTGCCGCTGGTAGGCGGCGAACTCCGGTTGCGCCGCCTCCTTCAGGGCCACCGCCTTGGCGGCGATGATGTGCATGAGCGGGCCGCCCTGGATCCCGGGGAATACGGCATGGTCCAGCTCGCGGGCGTAACGTTCCCGGCAGAGGACCATCCCTCCCCGTGGCCCCCGCAGGGTCTTGTGGGTGGTGGTGGTGACGAACTCGGCGTGGGGCACGGGGTCGGAGTGGATCTTGGCCGCCACCAGGCCGGCGAAGTGGGCCATGTCCACCATGAGTATGGCCCCCACCTCGTCGGCTATCTCCCGGAAGGCCCGGAAATCGATGTCCCGGGGGTAAGCGCTGGCCCCGGCGATGATCAGGCGGGGGCGGCAACGGCGGGCTATCTCCGCGATCTCCCGGTAATCGAGCCTCTCCGTCTCCCTGTTCACCCCGTAAAAATGGGCCCGGTAAAGGGCCCCGCTGATGTTGGCGTGCGTGCCGTGGGTAAGGTGCCCGCCCGCCGCCTTGTCCATGCCCAGGATGGCGTCTCCGGGCTTGAGGACACAGAAATAGACGGCCAAGTTGGCCTGGGCTCCGGCGTGAGGCTGCACGTTGGCATGCTCCGCCCCGAAGAGCTCCTTGGCCCTCTGGATGGCCAGCCTCTCGGCCACGTCCACGAACTCGCATCCCCCGTACCAGCGGTGTCCCGGATATCCCTCGGCGTACTTGTTGGTGAGAACGGATCCGGCCGCCGCCAGCACGGCGCGCGAGGCGAAGTTCTCCGAGGCGATGAGCTCTATCTTCCGTCTCTCGCGCTCCAGCTCCCCGCGGATGGCCTCCGCGATATCCGGATCCACGCGGGCTATCTCCTCCCAGTCGTTCATGCTTCCCCTTTTCCGGAGGTCTCCGCCTCCGCCATCTTGCTCAAGCGCCGGGAATGCCTGCCTCCCTCGAAGGGGGTCTCCATCCAGGTGCGCACGATCTCCTCCGCCACCCCCGGGCCGATGACCCTGGCCCCCAGGGCCAGGACGTTGGCGTCGTTGTGGAGCCGGCTGTAACGCGCGGTGTAGAGGTCGTTGCACACCGCGGCGCGCACCCCGGGGACCTTGTTGGCCACCATGGCCATGCCGATGCCCGTGGCACAGACGGCTATGCCTCGCTCCGCCTCCCCGCCGGCCACGCGGCGGGCCACCTTGAGGGCGAAATCCGGGTAATCGCAGGACTCCTCGGAGAAGGTCCCCTCGTCCAGGACCTGGTGCCCGTCGCGGTGCAGCCACTCGGCTATCATCCGCTTGAGGGCCAATCCCGCGTGATCGGAACCCAGGGCCACCTTCATAACCGTTTCCCCAACGTCCACAACTTCACCTGTCGCCGGCAGGACTCTCCCTTCCACCGGGTGCGGGCAATCCGAAGAGGGCGCGCATGGCTTTCTCCAGGGCCATATCCAGGTCCTCGGCGACGCCTATATAGACCTGGAGCGAGCTCCCGATGGGGTCAATTATATCAGAGGAAGAGGACTGCATATCCGCCAGGTAGGGCGGTCCCGAGGGCGCTGCGCGCAGTATCCCGAGGACCTTCCCCAGCCTCTCCAGGGCCTCTTCCTCCCCGCGCACCGTGGTTTCGCCGAGCGCTTTCAGGATATCCCTCTCCCGCCGTGCCAGGTAGGGCAATGTGGTAGTCTTTTCCAGCGCATGCGGGTCCAGCCTCTCCACGGAGAGCAGATGCTCCCGGGCCATGGCCAGGACCAGGTCCGCTTCCCGGAGCAGGCGCGGACTGAGGAAGGAGGCGCGGTGTCCCTCCAGGTCCACCCCCCAGAGGTCCATGGCCTGCACCGCGCCGGCGCTCGCCGGGTTCCCATCCACCGCCGAGGTGCCCGCCGAGGCCACGCGCACGAAACGGAGATGGGGGTAATCCCTCTCCAGGCGCCGCCGGAAGAGGGCTTCCGCCATGGGGCTCCGGCAGATGTTCCCGGTACAGAGAAACAGGACTTTCAATCCCTCACCTCCGGTCAAGCATCCCTCAACTCCCGCCGGCGCCGACCGCCGGAGCGCAACGCCCTCTCCAGCTCCTCCCGGCTCAACGCCCCGGAGCGGATTATCTCCAGCCCCCCCTCTGTGAGCTCGGCCACCGTGGAGGGCCTGCCCGTACCGGAACGGCCCTGGTCCAGGACCAGGTCGACCCTCTCCACCAGCAGGGGGTCGAGGTCCCTGGAATCGGCGGGAGGCTCCTTCCCGGCGAGGTTGGCGCTGGTGACCGCAAGGGGCCCGGTCTCCCTCAGGAGGCGCAGGAGGAAGGGGTGGTCCGGGACGCGAAAGCCCACCTTCCGGGAGCCCGGAGCCACCCACTCCAGCCACTCCAGGGGAGCGGCCTTGACCACCAGGGTCAGGGGGCCGGGCCAGAACACGGAAAGGCGGAGGAGGGGCTCTCTCCATTCCGGGGCCGTCAATTCCGCGGCGCGTGCGGCATCCTCCACCATCACCGGGAGGGCCTTGGCCGCCTCGCGGCCCTTGACCTCGAAGATGCGCCGCACGGCCTCCCGCCGGTCCACCCTGGCCGCCAGCCCGTAGACCGTCTCCGTGGGGAGGATGGCCAGGCCCCCACGCGCCAGGGACTCCGCGCACCGGGCGAACAGCACATCCAGGGAATGCTCGTCGAAACACAGGATCTCGGGCATAAGGGTATTCTACAGCATGAGTGGGAGGGGAATAAGCGCAAGAGAAACGGAGGGTCTCGAGCGGTGCCTGTCCCGTCATCCTCGCGGCAAAATACAGGGAAAGGGACAGCATCGCCGGCGCAGGGGCCTCGAGCGCCGTGAAGCGGTGGATAGGGGCGCGTGGGAAAGACCGCCCACCATGTTCCCGACCTCGAGCCACGCGGAGACGGCTCCGGCAGGCGCAGGTCCAGGGGTTGAGGGAACCTGGTGTTTCGAGGTCAGGGGGCGGGGGAATATCCTTCCACAGAGGGGTTTTCCTAATGCCCTCGGTCATCGCTGACGATAAAAATATCCTGAAAGGAGTTGCGGGAGGGCGGCGCTGCGGACACATCCGCGAAGGTGCGCCCACCGGAAGGGAACGGCCGGAAGCGAGACCGGCGGAGAGGACGAAGAGCGACAAATCCGGCGACCCCAAGGGAAGAGGACGCGGGGAAGGGAATGGCAGAATATGGCAGATGACCTTCGGCCCGGAGAGGAAACCCCAAAAGCGCGGGAGGCCGGCGAGGAGCTGGCTCGCAGGGCGGTGGAGCTTCTCATCGCCCTGAACGCGGCCATGATCAATATCCACATGTACCCTCCCACCAGCGACATGATCAGCGCCTCCGTGGAGACCGCTTACGCGCGACTGGAACCGCTCCTGGAGGCCACCGGGACCCTCACCCTGGGCGAGGCCGACAACCTCCTCCTGGTCAACGGCGAGAGGCTCCACGACCGCGACCAGGTCCGTCCCCCGGTGCTCTCCTTCCTGGAGGGCCTGCGGCGGCGCGACGTGTACAGCATCACCTTTGAGCGGGGCATGGACCAGCAGGAGTTCCTGGCCTTCCTCTACATCATGGCCCGCGACCCCGAGGAGCTCCGCCGCAGCGGGGGCCTGGCGGAGGAGGTCTCCCGCCAGGGATGCGCCCACATCCAGGTGAACGAGAGGCGCTTCGTCTCGGTTACCGACGAGGAAGTCATCACCGCCGAGGCCCGCGAGAGGGCGGAGGAGGTGAGGGCCGAGGAGGAAGAACTGCTCCGCCTGGAGGAAAAGCTGAAGGACGAGCGGTTCGTGGCCTACGTCACCGGGGCCCGGAGCCGTCGGGAGGTCGGGGAGGAGACCATCCGGGACGTCGTCTCCAATCCCCCACGCCTGGGAATGCTCCTCCGCCAGGCAGTCCGGGAGATCGTGGTGGAGAAGGAGAACCCGGAGGAGGCGCTGGAAGAGGTGGTGGCGGGGCTGGAGAGGGCGGCCGTTCTCCTCGAGGAGGTCCCGGACCCGGAGCTGCGCCACATGGACGGGGAGGAGGTGGCCCGCGCCGCGGCCTTCCTGGAGTCCTCGGAGCTCAAGGACTTCCTCCTCCTGGACAAACCCCCCTCCCTGGAGGGGCTCACGCCGCGCAAGAAGATCCTGGAAGGCCTGCGCGAGAACAAGACCCTGGACCTCCTGGAGAGCACCATCCGCGAGCACGAATACCTGCACCGGCTGTCCGAGGACCAGGAGGTGCCCTTCAGCCCCGAGCAGGAGCTGCGTCGCAGGGAGCTCTCCACCCTTATCGACGAGATCTACCAGGCCTCGGTGGGCAAGCCCTGGGAATCCAAGGTCAGCGACCGCATCTTCCAGGCGGACATGTGGAAGAAGATCGCCGAGGGCAAGGGTGAGAGGGGTGACGCCGGGGCCAGCACCCTCGTATACCAGATAAGCAGTTTCCTGGTCAACGAGGGCTTCACCTTGGACATCGACGAGCTCTCCCGCACCCTGACCATCGACGAGAACATCCCCCGCCTGCTTCAGAAACTATACCGGGCGCGGAAGCCGGAGACGGTGATCAAGCTGGTGGAGAGCCTCCTGGACAACCTGGAGGACATGAGCCCGGAGATCCGGCTCAAGACCGCGGAGACCCTCCGCAACATACCCGACGCCCTGGAGATGAGCCGCCGGCTGCAGGAATTCCCCGTGGCCTACGAGATGAAGGACCGCCTCCTGGACCGCCTGGAGAGGGAGCGGGAGCTCACGGAGATCTACACCACCCTGGCCGGCTGCCTGGCCGCCCTGGCCCAGACCTTCATCCTCTCCAAGGACTACGACGCGGCCCTGGAGATCATCGACACCTTCTGGCGCCACTACGGGGAGGACGGGGGCCGGAAGCCGGAACAGCGCAAGGTGGCCCTGGACGCGGTGGTCACCGTGGCCAGCCAGCAGGTCCTGGATAACCTGGCCGAGGTGCTCAAGGAGGGGGACATCCAGACCATCACCGAGGTGGCCGAGCTGCTCATCAAGTTCGAGGACCGTTCCGTGCAGCCCCTCATCCAGGTCCTCAAGGACAGCGAGGACCTCCTGGTCAAACGGGTGACCTTCGAAGCTTTGGAAAACATTGGTAAGGATGCCATACTCAGCCTCATAAACGACCTGGAGAAGTACAACCCCTGGCACATGTACCGGAACATCATCTCCATCCTGGCGGAGATCAGCAACCGCTCCATCATCCAGTCCCTGGCCCGGTTCATCAAGCACCAGAACCCCGAGGTGCGCCGGGAGACGGTGAAGGCCATCTCCCGCATCCGCACCCCGGAGACCACCTCCCTGCTCGTGGAGGCGGTGGACGACCGGGACGAACAGGTGCAGAGGGAGGCATGCCTGGGGCTGGGCCGCATGCGGGACGTGAGCACGGTCCCCGTGCTGGTGGAGGTGGTGCGCCCGCCGCGCAGCTTCCGGCGGGAGAAGCGCCGCACCGGCCCGGTGAAGGCGGCCGCCCTCTGGGCCCTGGGGGAGATAGGCGACCGCTCCGCCATCCCTTACTGCCGGCACCTCCTGCGCAGGGGTTCCCGCCTGCCCTTCCGGCTGGGGCGCAACGACCAGGTGAGGGCGGCGGCCGCCCTGGCCCTGGGAGCCATCGGCGGCGAGGAATGCCGTTCCATCCTCCAGGCTTACGCCGCCGACCGCAGCGAGGAAGTGCGCCGGGCGGTGGCCGAGGCCCTGCGCCTCATGCAGCGCCGCAAGGCCGCTTCGTGAACGCCGTCACCGTCTAAAGAGCCTGATCCCACGCGCAAACGTTCTTGTGCCCTCAGAGAGCCCCCTTACCACCCGTCGACTTCCTCGACCCCCCTTCACGCCCCCGCGAGACGGGGAACCGCCAGGCGCCCTTCCCCGGAAGGGACTCATCGCCCTCCCCTCGGCCCACCTTCATGCCGCGTGGATAAGAGGCCTGCGGCGCTTCCGCTCACCCGCTCTCCCCGACCGTCTCCACGGCGAAGATGGGCGGGACGGAGAGGTGGAGGAGGGAGAAACCTTTGCCCAGTAGCCCCTCCGCCTCCCTCCAGGCCTCCTCCAGGGAACCGGCGCACCGGAAGCCCATCCTCTCCACCACCTCGCGGCGCCGTGCCCCCACCACGATGACCCTCTGCAGGTCCCTCAAGGCCAGGCCGCACCAGTACCAGACGTAGAAGGGATGCGCCCCGTGATAGGAATGTTCGTGCCGGTAGGCGTGCACGTATTCCCGGCGGGTGGCGAACTCCTCCTCGAAGCGCGCCTCCATCTCCACCGGATCGCGGGTCTCGGAGAGCACCCGCTCGAAGAATTCCACGTAGGGGAAGTGATGGCGCCGGTGGAAGCCGGGGTGAAACGGCTGCAGGAGTATCACCACCCCTCCCCTGCGCACCGCCGGGCGGCCCAGGTGGAGGTTGAAGACGTACCCGAGAGCGGCGTTGGCGGCCAGGAGGGGGTTGATGCGCGAGAAGACCGCGTAGGGGCTGATGTCCGGGAGGGCCAGGAAAAGGGCGTCGCTCTGCCCTTCCAGGCGCACGTTCTGCTGGCGGTAGAGCTCCTGCAAGGTGAGACGGTGAACCTCACCGGGGTTACCGGCGTGCACGGCCACGGGGGCGTAGGCGCTGCGCAGCGCCGAGGAGACCACGGACTTGGCCGCCCGCGGGAGATACCTCGAGAGACGGAAGGGTAGGGGTACCCGGTCCCGGGAGAGGGAAAGGAACCTCTCCAGCGGTCCCGGCCACACCCGGTTGTTGAGAACCGTCTCCACGCTGAGCAGCCTGGCGTGGCGGGCCAGGTACTCGCCCTGGGAGCGCAGGATGTCGTGAAAACGACTGGAGGGGTCCATCACCGAGCCGCCCTCCACGAGCACGGAGGCGTTGTGGTGGGCGCGGATGGTGCGGTAGGTCCCCAACCCCACCAGGTATGATTTCCAACCCCCGTTCATGCTCGTCCAGTTGACGTTGACGTAAACGGTGAGGTCGGATTCCATTATCTTCCTGTTGACCTCCACGCGGTATCCCTCCGGGGTGCTCCCCAGGTCCACCACCCCCGCGGGGTCCTCCGCGTCGTGGTTGGCGATGCGGGTCGGCCCCATCACCGCCCACACCCTTTCCCCAAGCAGATGTCGCAATTCCCTCTCCGTCCATTTGCGGTGCAGGCCCACGGCGCACACCAGCTCCACGTCCTCCCGCCTCACACCCAGGGAGAAGAGCTCCTCCAGGACGGCCTCCACCGCAGGTCCCCGGGGATCCCGCATGGCCGGAGGCAGGGGAAGGCAGGGGTCGTCGAAGGCGACGGTCACCCGGGAGCCCGGCCCCACCAGCTCCGAAAGCGGTGGCGAGCCCACGGGGTTCCTGAGGGCCTCCCGCACCTTCCCCGCATAGTCGGGGAGAGGGGGAAGAGGCGGCGGCGCCTCGAGCACCCGGGTGCCCTCCGGGAGGTCCACCGCCACCAGGTCATCGCCGTAGAAGACCAGTCTCCTCATCTTCGCACCTCGCTCCTCTTTAGGTTAAAGCCCAATTTATGGTAAATATTACCATAACAACCATACACCGTCATCCTCTCCCGGGTTTGACCGAATCGGGAAGACCGTCCCCGCCGTGGACCTCCGGCAACCGCCCCGGCGTCACCACCCGCCGCTCTCCCCTCCCTCCGCCGTACCGCCAACGGACACGGACGGGAAAACATCTCCCCCGCGCCGGCTTACCCGCCGCGCCCTCCGTCCTTCCGCTTTCCCCGTGTCGCACGCCGAGGCCTTCCCTCGGAATCCGGCTTCCCGCGCGCTCCTTCCGTCCCTTCGCCTCCGGGCTCAACCTCAACCCATGGCTCCGGAAGACAGGATACGGTCCGCCTCCGCGGGATCCTTGCCCAGCAACTCCTCGAGGAACCAGCGGTTGTGTTCGCCCAGGGCGGGAGCCGGGCCCCGGGGGCGGACGTCGCTCCCCGCCGCCTTCACGGCCGGGCCGAAGATGGTGATGGTTCCCGCCCCGGGCTGCTCCAGGTCCACGAGCATCCCGCGAGCCCGGGTATGGGGGTGTTCCACCACCTGCCCGACGTCCTGGACCGGAGCCCCCGGGACCTCGTACTCCTGCATGAGCCGCCAGACCTCTTCGGTGGTGAGGCCGGAGGACCACCCTTCGATTATCTCCTTCAGCGCGGGCTCGTTGGCGTTGCGGGCCATGAGGTCACGGAAACGTTCGTCATCGGCCAGTTCCGGGCGTCCCATGGCCCGGCAGAGGTTGCGGAAGGGGTGGTCTCCCACGCAGATGATGAGCACGAAGCCGTCTCGAGTGCGGAAGGCGTCGAAGGGCGTCACGTACGGATAGCGGTTTCCGGTCCGCTGGGGAACGTTCCCGGTGACCGTGTAGTCCACGAACTTGGCCTCCAGAAGGTTGATGCCCACATCGTACATGGAGATGTCCAAATACTCCCCCACTCCGGTCCTCTCGCGGGCGAAGAGAGCGGCGCATATCCCGAAGGCGGCGTAGAAAGCGGTGGAGATGTCCACGATGAGGGTTCCCGAGCGGAGTGGCGGCCCGTCCGGGGTCCCCGTGGTGCTCATCAAGCCGCTCATGGCCTGGATGACCGCGTCGTAGGCGGGAAGGTGGGAGAGAGGCCCGTACTGCCCGTAACCGGAGATGGAACACATTACCAGACGGGGGTTTACGCCCTTTAAAGTCTCGTAGTCCAGCCCCAGCTTCTTCATCACCCCCGGCCGGAAGTTCTCCACCAGGACGTCGGATACCGCCACCAGTTCCTTGAACAGGCTCACCCCCTCCGGGTTTTTGAGGTCCAGGGTGATCCCCTTCTTCCCCCGGTTGAGGACGGCGAAGGATGCGGACACCCCATCCTTATACGGCGGAAAAAGGCGCGCCTCGTCTCCCAGTCCCGGCCTCTCGACCTTGATGACCTCCGCACCCATGTCCGCCAGGAAGAAAGTGCAGCCCGGACCGGCCACGGTGGTGGTGAAGTCGATGACCCTTATGCCCTCGAGCATGGAACGCATGGCGCTTCCTCCTTTTTCCTGTCCTGAACCGTAGAACCCAACCCTTCAGGCGGAATCCTCCCTCCCCGTCGCATGGATGGCCGGGACGCCACCGTCGTATGAACCGT
>NZ_JACVJJ010000095.1:0-22322 GCF_015711935.1 Candidatus Solincola tengchongensis | reverse complement strand
CCATGAGGTTGAAGCGCGCCTCCTCGGCGGCGAAGCGTATGTCGCAGGCCAGCATGAGTTCCATGGCCCCGCCGAAGGCCAGGCCGTTGACGGCGGCGATCACCGGCTTGTCCATCATCTCGTAGGCCAGAAAGGTGCCCTGCACCCCTTTGAGGAAGGTGTGGATCTGCAGGGCCGTTAACTGGCCCAACCCGGCGAAGCTCCCCAGGTCCAGTCCGCTGGAGAAGGACTTGCCGGCTCCGGTGAGGACCACGGCCCGGACCTCGGGATCCTCCTGTAGCTCCTTCGCTGCCGCTCCCAGCTCCAGGAACATGACGTGGTTCATGGCGTTGTGCACTTCGGGACGGTTGAGGGTGAGCACGGCCACCCCGTCCTCTTTCTCCAGAAGCAAGGTCTCGTAACCCATGTCTTCCTCCTCCCCGCCAGCTCGCCGTTCTTTAGGGCGATTGTATACGGCGGGGCGGCTTTTCTCCACCATCTGCGGGTAAGCGGTCGTGCCGATGACCTTTGGTGCCGGCAGGCGTTTCCGGCTCGAGAGTTGAGGGGTCAACCTGTAATCCCGGCGGAGCGGGCAAAAGGAAAGGAGTCCGTGCGATGAACGGGTGGGTTTGAGTTGAATCTGTGCAAGAGGAGGGAAGCCTCTTGGATATCCTGACGGAAAGACAAGCTGGACCGGAAAGGAGGTTTCTCCCGGTAAAAATCGGCGGGGAAACGGTGACCGAGGTTCTCCCACGGGACAAAGGAAAATACCGCCCGCGTCCATTGGGGGGCGCCTTCCTGATATAATGAGCCGAGGAGGTGAGGACTTTGCCGGTCTACGAGTACAGGTGCGACTCCTGCGGCCATTCCTTCGACCTCATCCAGCCCATGGACGCGGAGAGGACGGCGGACTGCGAGAGGTGCGGCTCCCCGGCCAGGCGCATTTTCAGCCCGCGCGTCGCCATCCGCTACGAGGGCTGGGGATTCAACGCCACCGACAAGCTCCTGCCCGAGAGCAGCCGCGTCAAGCGTGATTTCAAACAGCTGCGCGAGAAGGCGGAGCAGATCATGGACGAGGATTTCACTCCCTGACGCCGCTTGCTTCCGGGATCGGCCAGGGATTTCCTTCCCTTATCTTCATGCGGCTATGCTTCGGGTGCGCCTTGCCTTTCGCGCGATACGATCGCGTCGAACATCGCCTCATGCCTTCGTGTACCTGTTGACGCCTCCGGCCGTTGGGCTCAGATCCCTCCCATGAGTATGCGCAGGATGTTCAGCTTGCGGAAACGGGCCCCGGTGAGGGGCCACATCAGTTCTTCCTTGGGGAGATAGAGGCGGCGTCTCAATTTTCTGCATTCCCCGTCCAGCTTCTCCAGTTCCCTTCGCCGCATGTCGGCGTCGGGCATGGCCAGGATGTCGTCCACCAGCTTCAGGAGAGAGATGGTGTCGCGCAGTCGCCTCTCGTTGAGGGCCGCTCGCTGCGGGGAGAGGATGCCGTTTTTATGTTTCAGGGCGTTCAGCTCCAAAAGGGCCTCGTAGGTCACGTCCACGATCTCTTGGCGGCTCATCCACCGCGTCTCGTATCCCAGCATGTCCCTCCAGTGAGGGGAGAGGGCGGCTTGGGCGTAGTCCTCGAGGGTCCTATGTATGAGGCGTATCCCGTATCTCTCCGGCTGGCGCCAGAAGGCGCAGCCGGGATCGATGAAGGGGGCCAGGGGGCCTACGAAAGGGTTGAGGCGGGGGCCGAACTTGCGCAGCAGGTGGGCACAGTAGTCCACCGTCTCCAGGACCGAATCCCTGGTCTGGCCCGGAAGCCCGATCATGAAGAAGACGTCCAGTTTCTTGCACCCCGCCTCCAGGGCCCATGCGATGTTCCTCTCCAGCTCCTCGTTGTCGTAGCTCTTTCCCAGGAGCTCACGGATCTCGGGATCGTGCGAGTCGGGTGAGATCTGCAGGTCGAAGTTGTCGAAGCTGGAGCCCAACCGGTCGAAGAAATCACGGGGGGCTGGAGAGAAGAGCTCGAAGACCAGGTGGTTCTTGGGGTCCGCCTGGCTCATGAGCTCGATGGTGTTCATGGCGTAATCCTTTCCGCCCTGCAGGAGGTCTCCCACCAGGAAGATGGGCGCCGAGGTGAACTTGGAGATCAGGCTCACGTCGTAGGCTATCTTCTCCGGTGGCCTGAAGGCGGGCTGCCGGCGCCCGCAGAGCTCCAAGAGCGCGCTGCTCGAACCCCCGCAGAAACCGCAGTCCCGGGTACAACCCCGGCAGGTGAGGACCATGGTTATGGGGTAACTCCACCAGTTCCAGAAAGCCCGCGGGCTCTTCCAGTCGTGGTATTTGAAGACCGAACGGATGGCGTAACGGTAATTGTCCCCCAGGTATTCCAGGCTGGCGGGTACGTAGGAGAGAGGGTTCTCCCTCAACGATCCCCCCGGCCCTCTATAGGTCAGGTTGGGGACGTCCTCAAGCGAGCCGGCCCCGCGTAGGACCTCCATGGTCTTGAGGAGAGGTTCCTCGGCGGAGTCGCCGCGTATCACGTAGTCGATCTGGGGATATCTCATCATCTCCCGGTGGAAGAAAGTGGCAGAGTATCCCCCCACGATGATGGGTATGTCCGGATGTATCTCCTTGAGCATGCGGGAGACCTCGAGGACCCCTTGGGCATTGGTAAGCCAGTGGAAATCCAGGCCAAATGCCCTGGGGCGCAGCTTGGAGAGGAAGGAGGGGACGTCGAGACCTTCATCCTCCAGCATGCGCTGCGCCAGGTTGACGATACGGGTGTTGATGCCGTTGCGCTCCAGGTATTCCCCCAGGAAGGTGAAGCCGATGGGGTAGAGCTCGAAGGCGGGAGTGCTCGGGACCAGGTCGCTTATGGGGCTGGGAACGGTGGTTATCTTGCGGAAATCATAGACACTGGGCGGGTGCAACAGCACCAGCTCCGGCTTGGCGAAGAACATCTCTCACCTCGAAATCCGGGCCCACTTCATCGGGGATGGGGTGTCCGTCCCCGGCCCCTATGCAGGGCTTCTTCCCCAGCGGAGCGCGATCCTCTCCGCTGGCGCCGGCAGCCTATCTCTCCCCTCCGCCTCCCCCGAGAAAGGCGGAACCATTTGGTGCGGCATGCCCTGCTTCGTACAAGGTAAGAATATCCATAGGAGCTTGCCGCCACAAGCCTTTGGGCATAAGCCTCCAGGCCGGCGGCCGAGGTGCCGGTGGCGCGCAAAGGCCGCCTCCCCTCTTGCGCCTCAGAAGATCCGGGGGCCGGGACCTGGTGACGAGGAGAAACGCCAGGAGAGCTGAGGGCCCTCGAGTTGGAGGGCCGATCCACGCTGCACCCAAGTGCGATCCCCTTGCTGTCAGGCGCGTTGCGCCCACACCCGCCGGGCTACGGCCGTCAGGCCAGCAGCCGGCGCATGAACTCCGCGCGTTCCCGCCTGAACTCCACTAGGCGGCTCTCAAGCTCCTCCGCGATGCCGTCCAGGGCGATGCAGAAGGCTATCTGTCCCCTGCGCAAGGTGTCCAGGAGTTGTTGTGGCTGGTCGCAGATCTCGAATATGGTGGACCCGTCGGTGATCAGCTTGCATTCGGAGAAAGGGCGGGACCCACTCGCCTTGCGGCGCAGGAAATCGAGGGTCTTACGGATCTTCTGGAGGCTTATCCCCCCCTTGAGCATGCCAATTATCGTCCGCAGTTCCACCAGGTTGCCAAAGTCGTAGCCCTCCCGCCCCCCGTTCCTTTCGGGCGGGACGGCAGGCTCGATGAGGCCCGTGTCCCGCCAGTAGCGAAGCTGGCGCAGCGTGCAACCGGATATGCAAGCCGCTTGTTCCGCGCTGAAAATCATGTCGCCCTCCAGGGTGGCCTTGATGGTGGTCGCTTGGGTCGAATGGGCCGCGTTCGGTAAGCCCTATTATTAATCCAAGCCGCCCCGGGGTTCAATACCTTTTGCGGAGAAAGAAAGAAAAGATCCACGGCGAAAGCCGGCCGCCGAAAAAGCTCGCCGCATCACGGAGGTGATGGGATTACGGAATCGGGCCCCGCAACCCGGCGTGGCGTTCGCCCGCCACGGCGGCGCCACGGCGACTCCCTGAAAGGGCCTCCGGGACGAGGCGCCTTGGCCGGGGGGCGGAGAGCGGGAACGAAGGTGAAGGTCATGCCGCCGACGAAATCTCATTCGGTGCGAGAAGGGCTCGGGAAGGCGGCGGTGCCCGCGGAGGGGAGGTCCAGATGCAAAACCACGTATACAGCGCAAGTGGGGTCAAGTATAATGTTCCAGATATACATACCCGGTCAGAGGGTAATTTTCCAGATAATGGGAGATCGGTAGTGGTGGAGATAAGGCCCTTCCGGGGGGTCCTGTACAATCCTCTTGTGGTGGAGGACTTTTCGCGCGTGGTGGCGCCTCCCTATGACGTCATCACCGAGAGGCGCATGGAACAGCTTCTGTCGCGTTCCCCGTACAACATAGTGCGCCTCATCCTCCGTGTGGAGCCCGACGAATCCCGCTTCTGGAACCGCTCCGCAGCCCTGTTCCGGGCCTGGAAGATGGGGGAGGTGCTGGTCGCGGACCTGGAACAGGGTTTCTACGTGCACCGCCAGACCTTCTCCTCGCCTTTGGGGGGGAGCCTCACGCGCACCGGACTGGTCGCCGCCCTGCGCTGCAGGCCCCCCGGGACCTCGATACTCCCCCACGAGAAGACCTTCCCCCGCGTGCGCCAGGAGAGGCTAAACCTCCTCCGTGCCTGCAAGGCCAACTTCAGCCAGGTGTTCACCGTTTTCCGCGACCCGGACGGGGAGGTGTTGCCTGTTATGGAGAAAGCCGCTGCGGGACGACCCCTTCTGGAATTCCGGGACGACGAGGGGGTGGAACACCGCCTCTGGAGGCTGGACTCGCCCGGTGACCTGGAGGCCCTTGTGCGGTACCTCTCCGAACGCCGGCTGATCATAGCCGACGGGCACCACCGTTACGAGACGGCGCTGGCCTACAGCAGGGAGACGGGGGCCGATGACGATCCCGACAACGCTGCGGGATACGTCTCCGTTACCATGGTGAGATCGGAAGACCCGGGACTTCTCATCCTCCCCGTGCACCGCATTCTGGAGCCCCCCCTTCCCGGCCTGAGGGAGGTGGAGGAGAGGCTTTCCCCGTTCTTCGACTCCTCCCCGATTCCGGGTGACGCAAGCCGGAGGAGAGGGTCTCTGGCGGAAGCCATCCAAGGGGAGGAAAAGCCGGCTTTCGTGCTGGCCACCAGAGAGGGGCTGGTCCGCTTCATCCTGCGGCAGGGAGTCCAACCCCACAAAGTGATCCCGGGGAAGGAGAGCCGACTTTGGAAAGAGCTGGACATCTCCGTCCTTCACGCATTGGCCCTCGACCGATGTCTGGGACTGGACACGGACAAGCTGGCCGAGGAGGGCAGGTTGCGCTACACCCCGTGGGAGAGCGAGGCGCTGGATGCCGTCACGAGGGGGGAAGCCGCGGCCGCCATCCTGGTCCGGCCCACCCGCATGGACGATATCTGGAAGATCGCCGAGGGCGGTGAGAGGATGCCTCACAAGAGCTCCTATTTCCACCCCAAGCTTCCCAGCGGCCTGGTCATCTTCGATCACCAGATCGCTTTCCGTTGATCGTCCCCGCACGGCGTTTCACTCTCGGGTGGAAGTGAGGGTTCTCGCGAAAAGTCTTGGGCGCGAAGACGCTGAGCGGGCGCGCTCGCGCGCTATTGCAATTCAATGATGTTAACCTATACTTAATATATGCCTGTCAAGAAGAGCGTTTCCCGTGGAGGTAAGAGGGCGGGGGGCGGCAAACCTCCCGATACCCGAAACCTTCTTAAGGTTTCCCAGGTGGCGAAGGCCACCGGCGTCTCCACATCGGCCATCAACTATTATGTGCGCATGGGCTTGCTTCCCCCTCCATTGAAGACACATCGCAACATGGCTTATTACCACCCCTCCTACGTGCAGATGATCAACTACATAAAGCGGCTGCAGCTGCAGAAGCACCTTCCGCTGGAGAGGATAAAGGAAATAATGGCCGCCAAGATGGAGATATGGAGGGAGATGGACCGTGGCCTGGAGGTGGGGGGAGGGCAGGAGGCTCCCTCCGGTCCCGCCAAAAAGGTGGAGGTCAGGGAGAAGATAATGGAAGCAGGCGTGAGGCTCTTCTCCCGCAAGGGCTATCATTTCACCACCGAGCGGGACATCGTCTCCGCGGCCGGCGTCTCCATGGGGGAGTTCCACGAGCTGTATTCCGGAAAGGAAGACCTCCTCATGGACCTGGCGGAGGAGGGGGTGCGCGTTTTCCGGGCCCGGGTGGCCAAGGAGATCGCCTCCGTGGACGACATGCTGGAGAGGATCAAGATCGCCATACCGGTGGCCTTCAAGTTGATCGTGGAGAACCGGGAGATCTACAACCTCTACCTGGAGGGGGCCGCCACCGGCGACCTCTCCTTCGATCGCAAGCTCTCCCAGATGACCATGACCATCGCCGAGGACCTGCGGGCCACCATCGCACGCGGGGTGCGAGACGGGACCATCCGCAAGGTCAACCCGGCCATTGCCGCCAGTGCCATCATGGGGCAGCTCGTCCGCCTGGCCAATTACTGGATGGAGGATCCCCTGAAGCACGATATAGACGAGATAACCCGGGAGTCCATCGAGTTCGTCACCAGGGCACTCAAACCCGATTGAGGCCCCATCGCCGGGAAACTCGCCTCCGCCTCGTCGCTGGTGCCGATCTCTCCTGTCCTGCGACGCGCCTTTTTCTCTTTTGTCCGATGGCGCGACCACGAAGTCGCGGGGAAAACCCCGCGTTTTAAGAGCTGCGTGGCCTTGGTGCTCCGGCGGCGAGGGGCACGAAAAGAGGCTCGTAGGGAGGGGGCCCCATCCTGTGATCACCCTCATGGCGGTAGCGGTTTTCCATCGATGGACACTTGTATAGCTGTGTCGCCGCATCTCGACAGACATGACCACAGCGTTCCGGGTATGTGCAGACCGGCTTGTTCAAACGCTGGGGATAGAAGCCTGGAACTAACGTAGGGCTTGAAGGACCTGTGCGGCGAGAGGTTAATATTTAGGTGTTTTGAGCACCTGAAGTTCCTTAATGGGATATGTTTTCCTGTTGTCGGTGACGGAGCCAGGCGGCAGGGGGCCGGGAAGACGAAGGGAAGTGAAAAACAGATGGAAGATCGGCAGGACCTGCGCGTGCACGGACACCCGGTGCTCGGGGACCCGGAGTGCGGCAGGGAGGTCACCATATTCCTGGACGGGAGGCCCCTGAAGGCCAGGGAAGGGGAACCCGTTGCCGCGGCACTTTTCGCCTCCGGTATTCGCGTCGCCCGATACACTGGAGGGAAAAGAGAACCACGAGGTCCTTTTTGCATGATCGGCAGATGCACCGAATGCCGCATGCTGCTGGAGGGCAAGGGCACGATCATGACCTGCCTCACCCCGGTCGAGGAGGGGATGCGCCTTCGCACTCCGGGAGGAGGCGAAAAATGAGCTTGCGTTGTGAAGAACATCCGCTGGTCGTGGTGGGTGCCGGCCCGGCGGGATTGTGCGCCGCCGCGGCGGCGGCGGGAGCCGGCCTTCCCGCTCTCGTCCTGGACGAGGCATCGCGAGGCGGAGGCCAGTTGACCAAGCAGATCCACCGCTTCTTCGGTTCCCGGGAGCACGGGGCGGGCAAGAGGGGCTTCGAGATCGCCGAGGAGCTGGAGTCCCGCTGCCTTGAAGCCGGGGTGGAGATACGCCTAGGACACAGGGTACTGGGTTTTTTCCGGGACGGGCGTCTCCTGGTGCAGGGCGAGGAGGAAGTCTTCGTCCTGCGGGCCGGGGCCGCCATCCTGGCCACGGGAGCCGTGGAGAGGAGTTTTCCCTTCCCCGGCTGGACCTTGCCGGGGGTCATGGGTGCCGGTGCGGTCCAGACATTGGTCAACCTGCACGGTGTCCTGCCGGGCAGGAGGGCGCTAATGGTGGGCGCAGGGAACGTCGGGCTCATCGTCGCCTACCAACTGCTGCAGGCGGGGATGGAGGTTGTTGGCCTTATTGAGGTCGGCGATCGCGTGGGGGGGTATCAGGTACATGCGGCACGCCTGCGCCGGGAAGGGGTCCCCATTTTCCTGCGCCACCGCCTCCTGGCCGCCGAAGGGGGGAGGGAAGGGGTGGAATCCGTCCTGGTGGAGGACCTGGACAGCGGGGTCCGGAAGCGCTTTTTCGTGGACACCCTCTGCCTCGCCGTGGGGATGTCGCCCCAGGCAGAGCTGGCGGCCATGCGGGGATGCATGATGGCCTACATTCCGGAACTTGGAGGGTTTCTTCCCTGGCATGACCGGATGATGCGCACGGATAGAGCAGGGGTGTATGTGGCGGGGGACCTGGCGGGGGTGGAAGAGGCATCGGTGGCCATGGACGAGGGGCGGCTGGCCGGACTCGCAGCGGCCCTTGATGCCGGGGCCCTGGATCCCGGGAAGGCAGCGGGGATGATGCGGGAGATAGAGAGGAGACTGGACCTCTTGCGCGGCGGATTCTTCGGGGAACAACGCCGAAAGGCCAAGGAGCGGCTTCATTCCCTCTCCTTTCCCGGCGAGGATGAAAAACGGACGCCCGGCTCCAGGCGGAGGAAGGAAAGCGAATAAGGAAAGGAAGGAGCGCTTGCATTCCGGGGGCACGGAAGGAAGAGAATCCTGGCGGGATTCCTGGGAAGCGGCCCGGGAGGGGACGGTGGCCGTGGTGGACTGCCGCCAAGAGATACCCTGCAACCCATGCGAGGAAGCCTGTCCCACCGGTGCCATCCGGGTGGGGCCCGACATATGCGCCGTTCCTCGTTTCGATCCCCGAGCTTGCAACGGTTGCGGGCGTTGCGTGGCTCTTTGTCCGGGAATGGCCGTTTTCCTTTTGGATCGGAGGGAGGATGACGGGTTCGCCAGGGTCACCCTGCCTTATGAGATGGGCAGAAGGCCGGTGGAAGGGGAGGAGGTCCAGGTGGTGGACGGGGAAGGAAAAGCGCTTACCGGGGGGAAGATACTTAAAGTAAGGGCGGTGGGTGGAAAAGCCCCTACCCTCCTAGTGACCGTAAAGGTGCCGGAGGAGGCGGCCCTAAAGGTTAGAGGACTGCGATACCGACTTATTGAACGGGATGCCTTCCGGGAAGCGGAGGAGGTGCCGTCATTCTCCGGCTACCCCATTTGTCGCTGTGAGGATGTCTCCATGGAGAGGGTTAAGGACATCCTGCAGGCGGGATTGCGTTCCCTGACTGCCCTGCGCAGGGCGTCACGTGTGGGCCTGGGTTACTGCCAGGGTATGTTCTGCCAGTCCTCCCTGCGGGAGGAGCTGGCGAGGGCTGCCGGGAGGGGAGAAAAAGAGGTCGGTGCTTTCAAGGTTCGCCCACCGGTCAGGCCGGTGAAGCTGGGTCTTCTGGGGGGAGAAAATGCCTGAAGTGATGAGTTCGGAAGTGGTGGTCATAGGAGGTGGGGTCATCGGAGCCGCCGTGGCTTACTACCTCTGCCGGGAGGGCGCGGAGGTGATGATCGTCGAGGAGGATGACCTGGCCTCGGGGGCCTCCGGAGCCTGCGACGGATTCGTCTCCCTGCAGACCAAGACACCCGGCCCTCACCTCCGCCTGGCCATGGAGAGCGCACAGCTCTTCCCCGAGCTGGCCGAGGACCTGGAGGTGGACATCGAATACCGGGGTTGCGGCGGGCTTCTCCTGGCCACCACCCAGGAACAGATGAAGGAGTTGCGCGCCAGGGCCAAGACACTAAAGGCGGAGGGGCTGGAGGTGGAGGTCCTCACCGCCTCGGACCTCAAGGAGCTTCTCCCCGAGGTGGGCAAGGAGGTCAAAGGGGGTTCCTACTGTCCTCAAGACGCCCAGGTGAACCCCATCTCCCTCACGCTCGGGCTGGCCCGGAAGGCGCAGGAGATGGGGGCCACCATCCTCCGTGGCTGCAAGGTGGAGAACATAGTGGTCACCAACAACCGGGTGCGCGAGATTCACACCACAGAGGGGAACATTCATTCCCGACGAGTTGTCTGCGCCGCCGGAGTGGGGTCGAACCAGATCGGCAAGATGATCATCGTGGACGTTCCGGTGCTCCCTCAGAGAGGCCAGATACTGGTCACCGAGTCCAGCGAGCCGGTCCTCAAGACCCTGGTGGCCGGGGCCGAATACCTGGGCACCAAGGCCAACATCGAGGGCCTCCTGCCCGCGGACGCGGAGGCCGCCAAGCTGGGCCTCGGCTTCACCGCGGAGCAGACGGCGGCCGGCAACCTCCTCCTGGGCAGCACGCGGGAGTTCGTGGGGTTCGACGATCAGACCACCCCCGAGGCCATGAACGCCATCGCCCGCAACGCCTTGCGCTACCTTCCCTGGGTAAAGGACCTGGACGTCATCCGCAGCTTCGCCGGCCTTCGGCCCTGTTCCCCTGACGGCCTCCCCATCCTGGGCACCATAAAGGGGATACGCGGATTCTATCTGGCCACGGGGCATTCCGGAGACGGCATCTGTCTGGCCCCCATCACCGGTAAGCTGATAAGCGAACTGGTACTGGACGGGGAGACCAGCCTGGACATCGCTCCCTTCTCCCTCTACCGCTTCAAATGAATGTGAAGGGCTCGCGGAATACGCTCTCCGAACCGACCCGCCGCGGAGATTGGGCTTCGGGAGACGGAAGCGGGCGGATGGCAGGAGGGGAGAGCCCGACTATCTCATGGCCCGCAATCGGTGTCCACCGGCGATGCGTTAATATAGTTAAATGTATTAGAGAAGAGAGTCCATACCGAAGGGAGCGGGAAAGAAGGGAAGATTCGCCACGATGAAGGTCCTTTTCGTCTATCCGGATTACAAGGTGAACGTGGACCCGCTCACCGGCCGCATGCTGGGCGTGGAGGAGGGAGGGTGGTACATGGAGGGCGTGGCCAGCCTCTCCGCCGTACTCAAGGAGCACGGTCACCAGGTAGCCCTCTATCACCTCACCCGTCCTGTCCCCAGAGAGGAGTTCCAGGCCGTGCTGCGCCGGGAAGACCCGGACCTCCTGGGGTTCGTGACCATGACCCGTGAGTATCCCCAGGTCAGGGAATACGTGTTGTGGGCCAAGGATGCCCTCGACGTCCCGGTCATATGCGGGAGCTACCATCCCACCACCCTTCCCGAGGAGGTCATCGCCACAGAGGGTGTGGACATGATATGCCGCGGGGAGGGGGAGAGGGCTCTCCTGGAGCTTGTTGAGAGGATGGATGCCGGGGAGGATTACCGGGACGTGATGAGCATATGGGTCAAGGAAAACGGAGTCATCCACCGCAACCCGGTGCGCCCCCTCATCGAGGATATCGACGAGCTCCCTCTGCCCGACTTCGCCATCTTCGACCCCCACCGGCTCATATCCACCCGCATACATACCGGGGTGGTCATCCTCTCGCGGGGATGCCCCTACAGCTGCACCTACTGTTCCAACAAGAAGATGCGGGACATCTACCCCAACAAGAACCGCTATTCCCGCTTCCACAGCCCGGAATACAGCATCGAGTATCTGAAGAAGCTCCTCTCCACCTACCCGGACATACGCTATCTCAACTTCCGGGACGACATCCTCCCCTGGAAGGGAGGGTGGCTCCAGAGGTTCACCGAGCTCTACCGCAGGGAGATCGGCCTGCCCTTCATCTGCAACTACCGGGCCAATCTGGTCACCCCGGAGGTCGTGCGCCTGCTGCGCGAAGCGGGATGTTACCAGATGTTCTTCGGGGTGGAGAGCGGCAACGACTTCATCCGCAACCAGGTCCTCAACCGGCATATGTCCCGGGAGAAGATAGTGGAGGCCTTCCGTGCCTGCAGGGAGGCGGGCATCAAGACGGTGGCTTACAACATGGTGGGCCTTCCCTTCGAGGACAAGTCCAAGGTGCTGGACACCATCAAGTTGAACGCCGAGATAAGGGCGGACCATTCCCTGAGCCCCATATATTACCCCTATCCGGACACCGTGCTCTTCGAGACGGCGGTGGAGAGGGGATGGGTGCCCCCGGTGTACGACTACCGGGAGGACCGCTACGTGGACCAGCCCACCCTTCCCCGGGACCAGCTCTACTTCGCCCGCTATTATTTCCGTCCTTTCGTGCGCATTTACCGTTTTCTGGGAGGACTTCCCGCACCTCTAGGGAAGGCGCTGGAGAAGGGGGTGGACCGGGTCTTCTTGAGCCCCCGCCTCCCTCACGGGGCTCTGGTGTCCCTGGCGCGTCGGTCCGAGAGGCTCATGAACGGACTCAAGGAGGGCTTGAGGAATGTTTCCCCCCGGTTTTATCTCTGGCTGCGGGACCGCGTGAGGGGGGTGTCCCGCTCCACCGAGGGTTGAGGCCGGGAGGGGTCGGTATCCGCCGGGAGACCGAAGGCTGGAGTCTCATAGAGGGCGGTTGAGGCGGTGAGGAAAGTGCTGGCTCGGAGGCATAGATGGCGGAGTGCGTGAGCTGCGGGAGACCAGTAGAGGCGGGCAAGTTATTCTGCGAACAGTGCTACGCTCGCATGAAGGGCAGGAGAGGGCCCTTCCGCGAGGTGGGATCCGCTCGGGAGGCGACCAGAGGGCAGGTGATCCGCACGCGGGGGGAGAGGGATGAGTCACAACCACCAGGTATTCCCGAGGGCATGAAGGAGAAGCGGGAATCCCTCACTCCGGCCACCGAGAAGAAGGTGGTGATACTCCGTCCGGAATTGGAAAAATACCCCAGAAAAGACCGTGAGAGCCGCTTCACCATCACCATAACCTTCAGCGAGAGGACCTATCGCATGCTGAGCAGGTTGAAGCCTGGCAGGGGAAAGGGCAAGGCGGGGGAGGAAGGGGCGGAGGCCGCCGCCCCGACTTCAAGGTCCGCGGGAAGAAAACACAAGGGGCCGCACGGGAGGCCGGCCCTCCGGGCACTGGAGGGAAAGGCGGGTACTTTACGCGGGACTTCCCGGAAGAGGGGAGGGTTCTCCGCCTGGGCCGCCTTCCGCCCCCGGAAGCTAGACGGCGGCGACCTGCTCTCGCTGGGAACGGCAGCCATCTCTGTGGTCTGCATACTGGTCCTCACCTTCGTCCCCTGGGTGCGCATGACCTGGGTGGCGATGGGAGGGGTGGTGGCCGGCGAGACATCTATACGCGGTAGCGACCTGGGAATACTTACCTATCTCGCGCTGGCGGTGGTCCTGGCGGCGGCGGCTTATGTGCCCATTTCCCTGTGGTTGAAGGAACGCTTCGCCTATGTGGATTACGGCCTGGTGCTGCTCGCGGCGGGACTCGTCTTCATCATCCTCTTCTACGCGAACATATCTTCCAGCCAGAGAATGGTAGACCTCGCTTTCCGCCTGGCGGGCACGGGCGGGGGGGTATCCGCGGAAGACCTGGAGAGGCATACCTCCTGGACGGCATACCTGGTATCCTTCATGGGACTAGTTCTGGCTTTCTCCGGCCTGGTCCGGCTCTCGGAACGCAGGGAGCCTCAGGAAGAACAAGGTGGAGGCGGGTAAAGTTGAGCACGGGCGCCGAGGAGAACGCCTACCATTTGCTGCAGGAAGCCCGCTGGCTTCTGGGGAACAGCCAGCCGGACAGGGCGGCGTCCCTCCTGGAGAAGGCCAAGGCGCTGGAGCCGGGCCGGGGTTCCATACTGGAGGCCCTGGGGACGGCCTATTACAACAGTGGACGTCCGGACAGAGCGCTCCGGGAGTTCGAGGAGGCCCTGGAGGTCGATCCCACCAACCACTTCGCCAGGTACGGGCTGGGAAGGTGCCTTTACCGGACCGGGAAACTCCGGATGGCCATTGGGCAGATGAAGCTGGCAGCGGTCATGGCCCCGGGAGTGGAGCTCTACCGGGAGACCCTGCGACGTTTCCAGCGCGAGCTGGAGAGGAAGGGCGAGGCCCGGGCATGAGCGCGCAACCGGAACTGCCCCCCGTCATCGAGCGCTACCAGGCCTTCCTAGTGGATATGGACGGGGTCGTCTATCTCGACCGGGAACCGGTTGCCGGCGCGGCCGATTTCGTCCAAGCCGTGCGGCGGGAGAAGAAGAAGCTGCTCTTTCTGACCAACAATTCCAAGTTCACGCGCGCGGAATACCGGGAGAAGCTTGCCGGGGTGGGCATCCCGGCCTCGGAGGAAGAGGTCCTCACCTCCGCGGCGGCCACTGCCGATTTCCTGCGCGAGAACTACGACCTGGGGGGGAGTACCGCATTCGTCATCGGCGGGAGGGGGTTGGAGGAGGAGATCGCCGCTACGGGCCTCCGCCTTCTGCGCGGTGAGGAGGCCAAGGAGGCCGGTTTCGTGATCGTGGGATGGGACACGGACCTTACCTACGACAAGCTCCGCTTGGCCTGTCTCGCGCTGCACAGAGGTGCGGTGTTCATTGGCACCAATCCCGACGCCACCTTCCCCTCCCCGGAGGGACTCTGGCCGGGAGCGGGGGCCATCATCGCCGCTCTGGAGAGGGCGGCGGGGCGGGAGGCCCTGGTGGTGGGGAAGCCCAACCTGTACATGATGCAGGTGGCCCTTAACCGGGTGGGGGAGATAGCCGACCGCACCCTGGTGATCGGGGACCGCCTGGACACGGACATCCTGGGCGGATGGAGGGCGGGGATGGACACCTGTCTGGTCCTCACCGGGGTCACCAGGCGGAAGGACCTGGAAGGGCGCCATCCCCAGCCGGATCTGGTGGTGGAGAACCTGAGGGAGCTGCTGTGAACCCGGAACGGGCGAGGGAATGGACCAGGAGCCTTTACGGGCGGCTGCTCCCAGAGGGCCGCGACGGATATCTTGCCTATATACACCTGCTTGACGAGCTCTGCCCGGATGGGGGAAGGGTGGTGGACCTGGGCTGCGGCGAGGAGGATTACCTGTCCTTCCTCTTACCGCGGGCCGAGGTGGTGGGGGTGGACCGGAAAGCGGGTCGGGGTCGCTACCACGCTTACCTTCAGGCGGACCTGGAGGACGGGCTCCCCCTGGAGAGGGAATCCGTGGACCTGGCGGCCTGCAAGTTCGTTTTGGAGCACCTGAGGCACCCGGAGAGGCTGCTGCGAACGGTCCGTGAGGTGCTGCGTCCGGGCGGCTGCCTGGTGGTCATGACGCCCAACGTGCTATATTATCCATATGCCCTTAACCTCCTCCTCTCCCGGCTCCTTCCGCAGCGCCTGCGCATGGGGCTTGTGAGCAGGATCACCGGAAGGGGGAGAGAGGACATCTTCCCGGTGTGGTATCCGTGCAACACGCCCCGCCGCCTCCGGAGCCTCCTCGAGGGATGCGGTTTCCGCGTGCTACACCTGGAGGCCTATCCCGACTACCTGGTGAGCGCCGTATGTCGTCCGGCGGGGGCCGCGGCCGTGTTCTACGAATGGTTCGTTTCCAGGCTGGGGATCGACTGGGCGGGCGGTTTCCTGGTGGCCGCCGCGCGACGGGAATAGAGGGGGTAGAAGGTGCTCCCGCTCTTCGACCGCAACCCCACCCGTAAGGTCCCCGTGGCCACCATCTCCCTCATCCTGGTCAACTTGGCCGTGTTCCTGTACATGCTCCTGCTGCAAGGGCCGCAATTGGAATTATTTACCTACAAATATTCGGTGGTGCCCTGGGAGGTGGTGCACGCCTCACCCCTGCCCCTGGGAGTCCTTCGTGAGGTACTCTCCTATCCGCCGGCGGCGGCACCCGCCAAGCAGGTGTACCTGCCGCTACTCACCTCGATGTTCCTGCACGACGGGTGGCTGCACATCCTGGGCAACATGCTCTACCTCTGGATATTCGGGAACAACGTGGAGGATGTGCTGGGGCATCTCCCTTTCCTCCTCTTCTACTTCGCCTGCGGGCTCTTCGGGACCTTGCTCCACGTGGCCGTGTTCCCGAACAGCGTCGCCCTGCTCCTGGGGGCCAGCGGGGCCATCGCCGGTGTTCTGGGGGCCTACCTTCTGCTATATCCAAGGGCCTGGATATACACCCTTTTTCTCTTCTTCATCGTCCCCATACCCGCCTTCATAGTCATTGGTTTCTGGATCGTCCTGCAGTTCTTCGGGGGGCTGAGCTCCGTCTCCGGGGGCGTCAGCGCGGGGACCGCCTGGTTCGCTCACATTGGGGGGGCGTCCATGGGTATGATCATCACCGGCATCTTCTATCCCCTCCTCAAACGCAGGAGGGACGCGCTGTTCATGCTCCCCCGGCGCCACTGGTGGCAGTGAGGAAGCTGCTTCTCCCGTCCCTGAGCGCGCTGTTCATGCTCCTCCGTCTCCCGTCGGCAGCGTAGAGAAGGGCGGCATCCGCCTAACCCAGAAAGCGGCGTATTCCGGCAGCGCGCAGGACGGCCTCTCCCATCTCCCGTTCTCTTTCCAGCCCGAGGTTCTCAAGTATGATGTCGGTGAATCTCACGTGCTCCGGCTCCATGTCCGCGGCGGCGAGGACCTGCATGCGCCGCAGAGTACGCGCCGTCTCCTCCGGCAGGAGGGTCAGGGAGCGGGGGTTGAAGTAGCGCAGGGCATCGGCGAGGTCCTTCTCCAGGTTTAAGTAGGCTTCCTTGAGGAACTCCCAGTCGGAAGGGAGGAGGGCGTCCAGGCCCAGCAACTCCGGGGGGAGGCCCAGGGAATAGAGAGATGCGGTGAAGGTGATGGCCCGGGGAAGGGAAACTTCCCCCACGCTCCTCGAGTACCCGAAGAGGCCGATGTGCAGCTTTCTCTTGCGCCGCGAGGGGACGAACCTGGCCACGCGGTTGATGACCGGGGCGAGGTGGGTCACCTCGTTCTGATAAGCGGCGGTGTATCTTTGGGCCAGTTCCAGGCATCTCTCCTCGTCCAGGCGGTGCGGGGGACCGTCCTCCCTCTCCCGGAGCCTGCGCACGGCCTCGATGACCCGCTCCGGGGGGTGGTCGAACTTGAAAGAGGACTGCACGGTGAAAGTATGGGCGCTGGGATATTCCCTGGTCACGCCATCCACATTCCCGGGGGTGAGGTTGCCGCGGAAGGGTGCCGAGCCCACGCCGATTATGGGAAGGATGGGTATCCCCAGCTCCCGGGAGAGGTCGTCAAGCCTGGCCAGGGCCAACTTGTTCAAAAGGACGGCGCTTATCATGCCGTAATTCATGGCCGGGTCGGAACGGGCGAGGAAGACCCTCTGGTAGTCCACCTCCTTGTCCCGGAGATATTCCCGGACCATGGATGCGGATTCCAACATGTGTGCCCAGTCCTCGAAGAGAGGGATGACGTTTATACTGCGGGGCTTGAACTCGCCGATCCATTCGGCTATGGTGATGTCCCCTTCCCGGAAGGGACGGTGCTGCTTTCCCACCACGAAATCCGTGTAGTACCTGTAGATGCGGTCGATGCAGCGGGTGGATGCGGTCATGGGGAGGATGACCTCGAAGATGGGGGGTATCTCCTCCCCGTAAAAGAGCGAGGCGGCATCGAAGGACCTCGGTATGCTCTCCAGCGTCTCCAGGAGTATCTTGGCCTCCGCCTTCTCCACCGTGGGGTTGGGCACGCGCAGGGTGAGGAACACGTCCTTCCCCAGCACTGTCTCCTGGAAGAAGGACTCGTAGCGGGAGAGGAGTTTCTTGACCACGAAGTTGTCCACTTCCTTCCCCTCGCAGTCCCACATCTGCTCGTCGCAGCCGAGGTGGGAGAAGACGTAATAAGCCTCCTGCACCTCGTCCTCGCCTCCCAGCACGGTGTCGGCGGCGAAGAAAGGGGCTTGTACGTTGTCTGGGTGCTGCGTACTCATGCAGCGGGGCACCTTTTGTACGGGTATGCCCATGTCATTCACCATTCCGCATTCAGCATCTCGACGGTCGAGGATTCCCGAGGCGACCCCGTATGTTCGCGGTCATCACCGGTAGGCCGCCAGAAGGATGGGATAGGGGTTGATGGCCGGCCCGCCACCCGGGTGGATCTCGAAATGGAGGTGGGGCGGCCCACCCTTGGCGTTTCCCGTGTCCCCCACGTAGCCGATGACCGTTCCCGCGGTCACGTGGCCGGTGGCCCCGAAACGCTGCAGGTGCATGTAGTAATAGACGTTCCCGTCGTCGCCCGCCAGCCGCACGTAGAGGCCGGCGTTCTTGCCCTCTCCCTGGTGGACGGTCCCCGATACGCAGGCCACGCAGGGGGTACCGGCGGCGGCGAAGATGTCGTTGCCCTGGTGCAGGTGTCCAGTGCGCGGGGCATGCCAGTCGTTGGAGAAGGAGCAGGGCCCCTGCACCGGGAAGATGAAATTGCCGATGGGCGTGCTACGCGGGGTCCCGTAGTAACCACCCTGGGCCAGGAGCTCCAGGATCTCCTTGTTCACGCTCTCCAGGTACTTCTGCTGCTCCTGGATGGAGGCCTCCAGTGCCTGCCGCTTGGCGTTCAGGGTGGCCACGGTCTGCATCTGAAGGGCTTCCTTCTCCTCCAGGGCGTGCTGTCGCCGGGTTATCTCCTCGCGCAGGCGGCGTACCTCGTCGAAGACCTGATAATCCCGGCGACCGATGAAGGAGAAGTAGTCGTAGCGGGTGAGGAAGTCGTCCAGGCTGGTGGATTCGAGGAGCACCTCCATGGAGTTGACGTCCCCTGACATATAGATGGAGCGCAGCCTCTGGTGGAGGATGGTGCGAGCCCTCTTATAGTCGCGCTGGGCACGTTCCAGCTCCTGGCGGTTGCTCTCCACCTCGGCGCGGACGGCCTCGTAAGCATCAAGGGCGGCGTTGTATTCCTGGGCCAGGCGCTGGGAATCCGCCTTGAGGGCCTCCAGCTGGCGGCGCACCTTTTCCGCCTCGGCCTGCTTCTCCTGCAGTGTGGCGGGGAAAGACAGCGGGAGGGGAAGGGCAGCGAGCAACAGGGAGGCCAGCAGCGACACCGCCGCTGCCCGCCACGCCATCCTCTTCATCCGACCCTCACCCCTTTCCGCCGTTCGATTTTGTGAGGTCTTGCTATCTTTATACCCTCTGTCTCCGAGGTGTGCAAACCGCGGATTCATCGGGCTTACCATCCTGCGTGCCAGCCGAGGTCCTTACCTGCCCATCCTCCCCCGGAACCTTCTTCGACGCCCGGACCTGCGTCCCTCTCGCCCCTCGCGGTCTGCCTTCTTCGTCGGGGGCCGGCCCCTTGACATCTCAGACGTTTTCCGGTGGCCTCCGGTGGGAGATGGCCACGCGGTTGCGGTCGCCACCGGCCTTCGAGGGGCGCGCATCGTTCCCCCAAGGAGTTCCCCTCCTATGCGCTCGCCCTCTCTAGGCCCTCGCACATCCCGTGCCTCTCCCGCGGAAGCCAAGCCTCCGTTCCTGTAGGGGGCCATCAACTGTTATCCTAATGCTCTGGCGGTTGGGCCCCGGAGGGCGAAGAGGGCCATCGCCCGCTTGCTGTTGTTTTTGATAACTTTTGTTATTATATTATAATATTGTTTACAATGTCAATTTAAGTAAAAGGAGAACAGCTTCTTCTAGAAGTCCAAATCCTTTGGCTTGACGACGGGGAGGCCGGATGTCCGGGGAGGGAAAGCGATCGTTCCTGGAGGTCAGGGAACTGGAAAAGGAGTTCCAGGGCTTCAAGGCCCTGGACGGGGTGAGTCTCGAGGTGGAAAAAGGGGAGACCTTCGGCCTAATCGGCCCCAACGGGGCGGGCAAGACCACCCTGATACGCGTGCTCACCGGGCAGATCGCGCCCACTCGAGGGGAGATACTGGTGGACGGGGAGAGGGTTCGTCCCGAGGACCATCCATTCCGCCGGCGACTGGGCCTCGTGCCCCAGGACCCTTCCTTCTACGGAAGGCTTACCCCTTCCGAGAACCTCACCGTGCTGGCGAGGCTCTATGGCATGGCCCCGGAGAGGATCGCCGCCCGTGTGCGGGAACTGCTGGACTGGACGGGGCTCCGGGAAGAGGCGCGGAAACAGGTCCGCTTCTTCTCCCGTGGTATGCAGCAGCGCCTGAGTCTTGCCATGGGGCTGATACATGATCCGGAGATCGTCTTTCTGGACGAGCCTACCTCAGGGCTGGACCCCGAGGCGCGGAGCGCGGTATGGGAACTCGTGCGGTCGCTCTCCGGGCAGGGCCGGACGGTGTTCATGACCACCCACAACATGGAGGAAGCCGATCGACTCTGCCACCGGCTGGCCATCCTGGTCCGGGGTAGAGTGCGTGAACGGGGGACCCCGGCGGAGATAAAGCGCCTCCTGGGGACCGACCGGTTGGAGCTCCGCCTGGACGGCGAGGGGATGCCCGAGCTGCAGAGGACCTGCCGGGAGCTCTCCCTGGACTGCCGGGTGGAGGAGGGAGTTGTGGTCCTCACCGGGGATGCTCTCCCCGAGAAGCTTCCCCTCATCGCTCATCGGCTTTCCGGGAGCCTCCGTGACCTGCATTACCGCGAGGTCACCCTGGAGGACGCTTTCCTGCGTTTCATGGAGGAGGTCGAGGATTGAAAGGGTGGCGGACCCTTGTTTCCAAAGACTGGAAATTGATTCATCGCAACCGCCTGCTCCTCGCCGTGCTGGTCATATATCCTTTCCTGATCATGGGCGTCATCGGGGCCTCCTTCCAGGAGGGTGGGAGGCCCGTTCCCCTGGGGTTGGTGGACCTGGACCGGCCCGAAATGGCGGAGGTCGTCTGGTGGGTCCTCCCGTCGGTGAATCCGGCCGCCCTGGAGAGGTACGTGCGCCGGGAAGCCGATGGTTCGCGAACCCTCGACTCCGCCGAGCAGGCTCTCGAGGAGTTGAAGAGCGGGGAGGTTGACCTGGTCACTGCGGTTGTGGAGGATGGCTCGGACCCTCGGTGGTCGGGACATAGGGTGGATGCCGGGGTCCTGGAATGGATGATGGACGAGTTGGAGGCGGAGGCGGACGGCGTCCGCTTCCGGGCTTCCGTGGAGGAGGCCCTTGTGGAGATGCGCTCTTTGGGGGAGGGTCTGCTGGCGGGCTTGCCGTCCACCGCCTATCCTTACCTCGGCCAGGCCCTCTGGATGGAGGGTAGGCCCCTCGACTCCGCGGGGCTGATGCGGGAATATTCCCGGGACGTGGTGGAGGTCACGGATTACCCGGATCGGGAAAAGGCAATGCGGGACCTCCGGGAAGGCCGCATAGACGCCCTCCTGGTCCTGCCGCCAGGGTTCGTGCGCCGCCTCAAGACCCTGGACAAGGTGGCCGAGGTGGAGGTGGTCATCGACCAGTCCAGCCTGGTGAAGGCGGAGTTCGCCGAGACCGCGGTGCGGGGCCTGCTTTCCCAGGTCAGCGAGCGGGTGGTGGAGGAGAAGATGCGGGCGGTGGTGGCCGGTCTGCGAGTCCTGGTGGAAGGAGGCGATTTCTTCGGGACCCAGGTGGTGGGCCTTTCCCGCATCCGGGACGACCTGGTGCGCATACGGGAGAGGGTGGCCGACAACCCTGAGCTGAGCGAGCGCCTGGAGGAGGGCATCGACCTGGCGGACACGGTGATCGAGGACATCGAGGAGGCTGCCGATTACCTGAAGGGCACGGCCCTCCCAGTGGAACTGGAGATTTCCTCCGTGGCCGGGAGGCCGCTGGCGGCCAAGGATGCCGTAGTCCCCTCGCTCATCGCCCTTTCCATGCTCTGGACCGGTGTGCTCTGCGGGGCCATCCTCATGGTGCTGGAGGACGAGGAGGGGATGCGCATACGCCTTAGGTTGACGGATATGGGCCCGTTGGCCCTGGTTGGGTCGAAGCTCATACTGGCGGCGGGAATCGTGTTCGTGCAGTCGGCGGTGATGCTGGTCATCGCCGTGGCCATCTTCCGGGCCTTCGCTTCCAATTTCTTCCTGGCACTGGCGACCATCGCCGTATCCTCGCTTTCCTGCATCGGGATAGGTCTGGTGCTCGCCGCCTTCGCACGCCAGGTGGCCGGCGCGGTAATCCTCGGCCTTCTGGTCAGCCTGCCCCTGATATTCCTGACCGGGATCATCTTCCCGCTCGAACTCATGCCCTCCTTCATGCGCGGCCTGGCAAGGGCCGTTCCCCTGACCTACGCGGTGGAGGCCCTTTCCGGGGTCATGCTCCGCGGGGAGGGGGTGGCGGGCGTGGTCTCCGACTGGTTGGCGCTGTTGGGCTTTGGCCTCTTCTTCCCGGTGCTGGGTTCCGTCCTGGTGCGCCGCCGAGCGGGTTAGGCAGGCAACGGCGCGGCGGTTTGGAAAGTCCCGGAGGAGAAAGCCCCTGCAGGACAGCCGGCGAGAGGGAAGGCGGGAAGAGGACCGGCCTGAAGGGCGGTCGGTGAGCTTTGCAGAGGGAAGTGAATTGGGCGCGTGCGATGGCGCGACGCAAGGCGCGGGAAGCGCCTTTTCGGGGCCATGGCCCCTCGGCCATCTGGTAAAATAACCCGTAGTCCACGTCAGGAGAAAGAGGGGAGAGGATATGGATTACTTCAACCCGGTGGAGGTACTGGAGAGGGAGAGGC
>NZ_JACVJJ010000094.1:0-37585 GCF_015711935.1 Candidatus Solincola tengchongensis | reverse complement strand
TCGCGCCGCACCGGTCCGGGGAGGTTCTCGCCGCTCGAGGGTTGCACCGCCAACTGCCACGTGCACTGCTTGGGGTCGGCTGATCCTCCCTGTGGGAGGCCGGAGCTTGCCCGCCCCGAACCCTTCCGCCCCGCGGCTCTCAGGCCTATAAAAGGGAAGTAAAAAAGGAGGCGCATAAGCACCTCCTTCATAATAGTTGCTATTAGCCACCGGCGGATAGGGCTATTCAGGGGGTGGAATGTGCTGAAGTTATCTCATGCTATAGGTCATATGGGGTTGGCCGGCAGCTAATAGCGTAGGGCCTCTCTTTCAAGGTTCAAAAACATAAGCCCCGGGCGGGGCTTGCTGTCTACAATCTACGTATCATCCCCACCCGACGATTTGAAGTTATCAAAGATGGGCATGGGTGTCAAGGCTCTCCGAAGGGGAAATTGGGGCAAAAAATGATATAGATCAACCTTTATCCTGTCCTTTCCCCGGTTACCGCAACATAACCGAGGGTGAACTTTTCAGCTCGGTCACATTCCCTTTACCAGTTCCTTCCTCAGCCGCCGCGCCGCCCGCCGCACCAGCCTCTTCTCCTCCCTCTCGAAATCAAATGACTGCTGCCTGCCAGCCTGCTTCCCAAGTCCCGGGAAGACAACGCGCCGCCTATGTTCCCGCGCCGCCTCCAGGGCCTGCTCCACCCTGGCCTTCACCCGGCGTGAGAGCGCCTCCAGTTCCTCGGCCACTCCCGCCTGCGGCGGTATGAGGCGCAGCTGCAAAGGCTGCGGGGGCTCCTCGCGGGGCACAAAGGGGAGCTTGCGGTCACGAAGAGACTCCGGCGGCACCAGTACCCTGAGAGCTCCGGGCACCACCGAGAGCTCGATCACCCGGCCGGCGTCGAACTTGTAGACCTCGCCGTCGATCTGAGCGTAGGTATCCGTCTTGCATTCCACGCGCATTCTGCGCACCTGGTGAAAGGAGACCTTGCGGGAAAAGCCGTGCCGCCCTCCCATACAGGCGAAGAGGAACAGCACCAGCCCGTAGATGTTGGGCATCTCCCGCCCTATGGTCAGCCCCAGGATGCCATCGTTCATGCGAGCCTCGGGGTGAATCTTGATGTACCTCCCGAACAGGGGGGCGTTGCACAGTATGGCGATGAGCACCCAGTCCTCGAATGTCTGGTCCTCATAGTCGAAGCGCACGAAGTAACGCTTCCTCTCCTCGAAGAAGCACTTCCTCAGGCCGCTGTAGAAGTAGGCCGGGATGCGGAAGCGCTTCCATTTGTAGGCGCCGTCGGCGATCTCCGAATCCACCCCTAGGCCGAAAGTCACCGCCGCGTAGCGGTCGTCATAGCGGATGAGGTCTATGGTGCGGCAGCAGTTTCCCAGGATGGCGCGCAGGGCCTGCTCCTTGTCCTTGCGGTCATAGCCCATGTTGCACGCGAAATCGTCGGCAGTGCCCGCCGGGAACATGGCCAGTTTGAGGTTGGAGGAAGGGACCTTCATGATGCCGTTGATTATCTCGTTGGTCGTGCCGTCCCCGGACACGGAGACCACCACGTCGAAATCCTCCGCCCACTTCACCACCATCTCCTCTGCGTGTCCGGCCCGCTCGGTGAAGAGCGCTTCGTATTGCACCCCGGCACGCTTGAGACGGTTGAGCAGCCAGACTCCCTCCTCCTGGGCCTTGCCGCCCCGCGAAACCGGGTTCACGATGACCAGATATCTGCGCTCGTTTACGGTTTCGGTCACGATGTATAGCCACTCCCCTTCGACACTCGACCCTCGGCCGCGCGCGGCCATGGCCTCCACGCCTTCCCCACAACGACATCCCGGGTAAGCGGGAAAGGTGGTCGCCCCCGCCGATCGATGCAAATGGTAACACGCCCTTTTCGATCAGTAAACATTATAAGGTTTCGTGTTCGCATTTTCAGGAAACCCAGGCGAGGTCGAGACAGCCACTCTTTACCGCTTGGAAAATCCTCCACGTTCTCCGTTCGCGTCGCCTAGAGAACGGGTTCTCTCTCCCCCCCGACCTTGACGAGGGTACCCTCATAAAACTACCCCCAGCACGAACCCGACTCTCCCAAAGGCAAGGCCTGGAGCTCTGCGAGCGGCGAGGGCTGAGGCCGCTGCAGAAGAACGGCGAACGCTCAAGCCGTTTCCCGCCTGGCGCGCCGCGCCGCTCATCGGGTTTGGAAGGATGCCGGTCGCGAAAGGACGGGCATTCCCGGTACGTGCCTGATGGAGGGCATCGCGCTCGGCTACCTCGTGGGGGGCCCGACGGCAAGGTGGCCCGCAACCTCGAAAGGGCCAAGCTCCCTAAACCGCCTGCATCCCAAGGCCTTCCTACCGGGATTCGGATAGGGCTGTAGTATAATTCTTCCGGAAAGCGGCGACTCGCGATCGCGGAGCGGGTTAATTTCCACATATTGCCATTTAAATCTAGCGCCCTGGCGGGAAGGAGTGATCGCCTTGAAGATAGCAGTGACCGGGAAAGGCGGAGTGGGCAAGACCACCCTGGCCGGCGGCTTGGCCCGCCTCCTGGCTGAGGAAGGATACAATGTGGTGGCCGTGGACGCCGATCCCGACGCCAACCTGGCCTCCAGCCTGGGCATCCCCGAGGAGGAGATGGAGGGCGTGGTCCCCATCGCCGACATGAAGGAGCTCATCGCCGAGCGCACCGATTCCAAGCCCGGCACCTTCGGCACTTATTTCAAGATGAACCCCAAGGTGGACGACCTCCCGGAAGCGCTGTCCAAAGTGCACAAGGGGGTGCGCCTCCTGGTCATGGGCACGGTCAAGGAGGGCGGCGGGGGTTGCGTGTGCCCGGAGTCGGTGATGCTCAAGGCCCTCCTGCAGCACCTCCTCCTGGCCCGCAAGGACGTGGTGATCATGGACATGGAGGCCGGCCTGGAGCACCTGGGCCGGGGGACGGCGGGAGCGGTGGACGCCATGATCGTGGTCATCGAGCCCGGGATGCGCAGCCTGCAGACGGCCAATTCCATCCGCAGGCTGGCGGGAGACCTCAAGGTGCGGCGCGTCTTCGTTGTTCTCAACAAGGTCCAGTCACCGGAGGAGGAGGAACTGGTGAGGTCCCGCCTGGACGGGATGCCCTACCTGGGCTCCATATCCTACAACCAGAACATCCGTCGCGCCGACTTGGAGGGCACAAGCCCTTACGACGCCGATTCGGCCTTCGTGGAGGAGATACGCCGCATCAAGGAAAGGCTTTTCCAGGAACTGGGAGTGGAAGCATGAGTTATGCCATCTTATCCAAGGAGGACCTCGCCGAGCGCGTCCATTCCGTGAGGGTGCGCGCTGAGGGCATCGCCAGGCGGGCCCAGGCGGGGCAGTTCGTCATCCTCCGCCTGGACGAACGGGGCGAGCGCTTCCCCCTCACGCTATGCGACTGGGACAGCCGGGAAGGCTGGATACGCCTCGTCTTCCAGGTGGTGGGCCGCTCCACGGCCAAGCTCAGCCGCATGGAGGCAGGCGAGGAGATACTCGACCTGGTGGGCCCCCTGGGCAGACCGACGGAGATCGACCGCTTCGGGCACGTGGTCTGCGTGGGAGGCGGCGTGGGGATCGCCGCCATCTACCCCATCTGCCGGGAGATGCGCCGCGCCGGCAATCGGGTCACGGGCATCATCGGAGCCCGCACCGCGGGGCTGCTCATTCTGGAGGAGGAGATGGCCGGGGTCACCGACCGCCTTCTGGTGACCACCGACGACGGCTCCAAGGGGCTCTCCGGCAGGGTCACCTGGGCGCTGGAGCAGGTCCTGAAGGAGGAAGGGGCGGACCTGGTGATGGCCATCGGCCCGGCGGTGATGATGAAGTTCGCCTCCGCGGTGACCCGGGAATTCGGAGTACCCACCAAGGTGAGCCTGAACTCCATAATGCTGGACGGGACGGGCATGTGCGGGACCTGCCGGTGCGAGGTGGACGGAAAGACGCGCTTCGCCTGCGTGGACGGCCCGGAGTTCGACGGGCACCTGGTGGACTGGAACCTCCTCCTCGCCCGGCTCGACCAGTACCTGGAGGAGGAGGAGATAGCCCGCAACATGCCCCTCTGAAGGGGAGGGACGCGGGCGCTGAGGGCCACACCGAGACGCAGGGGCTCGGAGGAGGAAATAGATTCCCGCGACTCAGCCTTTGCCGGCCTTGAGTGAAGACCTCCGTGAATCCAGTGGAGGAATCAACATGAGCATCGAAATGTGCGGCTTGCCGTCCGAGCTCCTGGATGAAGGCAGCCACCCTTTCTCCAGTCCGGGATCCCGAACATGGGGGACATCGTCCCCGATGTCGCGATTACATGCCCTGGCAGCGGCCCATCACTCCACGGTCGGATACATTGGGAAGAGAAGTTCACCCCGGGAGGAGCGATCGTATCCCTCCGGAACGACCCTCTCCTCCGGAATGGCTTTCTCCGCGGTAAAGCCATGAACCGCGTGGGGCGAGCGTACCTGGAGGTTCGATGCGCGTCCTCGTCTGTCCGGACAAGTTCAAGGGGTCCCTCACCGCGTCCCAGGCGGCCGAGGCCATAGCCGCCGGTTTCCTGGAGGGGTGGCCGGAGGCGGAATGCGTCCTCTGTCCGCTGGCCGACGGCGGGGAGGGTACCCTCGATGTCCTGGTCAAGGCCACCGGGGGTCGCCTGGTGGAGATGGAGGTCACCGGGCCGCTGGGCGAGAGGCGGAGGGCTCCCCTCGGCCTTTGCGGGGACGGGAAGACCGCGGTGGTGGAGATGGCCGCCGCCTCCGGCCTCCAGCTCATCCCCCCGGAACGCCGGGACCCCATGAATACCACCACCGCCGGGACCGGCGACCTCATCCGCGGAGCCCTGGACCTGGGAGCCACCCGCATCATCGTGGGCATAGGGGGGAGCGGGACCAACGACGGAGGCACGGGCATGGCTTCCGCCCTTGGTGCCCGTTTCCTGGACGGCAAGGGCAAGGAACTCCCTCCCGGAGGCGGGTATCTCCATCGCCTGGAAAGCATCGACCTCTCCGGTCTGGACCCCAGGTTGCGCGAGGTGGAGATCGTGGTGGCCAGCGACGTGGACAACCCGCTGCTGGGACCGGAGGGGGCCTCGCGCGTCTACGCGCCCCAGAAGGGAGCGGGTCCGGAGGAGGTGGAGGCCCTGGAAAGGGGGCTGGCCCGGCTGGCGGAGGTGGCCTCGGCGCAGGTTCCTATGCCCTGTCGCCCCGCGGAGCCGACCCCCGGAGCGGGTCCGGCCGGCTTACCCGGCGCGGGAGCCGCGGGCGGCCTGGGATTCGGTCTTGCCGTGTTCCTGGGCGCGGAGATAAGACCGGGCATCGATGTGGTCATGGAGGCGGTGGGTTTTGAGGAGCTCCTCTCCGCAGCACGGCTGGTGATGACCGGCGAGGGGAGGCTGGACGCCCAGACGGCGCGCGGCAAGACGGTGAACGGCGTGGCCCGCAGGGCTGCGGATAGAGGCATCCCCGTCCTGGCCCTGGCCGGGGAGCTCGCCCCGGGGGCGGAGAAGCTGCACGAGAGCGGCGTGACGGCCATGTTCTCCACCGCCGGCGGCCCGCTTTCCCTGGAAGATTCCCTGCGCCAAGCCCATCGGCTCCTCGCCGCCACCTCCCGGGAGATCGCCATGCTTATCAGGGTTCTCCTGTGATGACCGTTCCGTCGAGCGCTTCTCGCGCAGATGGACACCGTTCGGTCCGGACACACCCTGCGGGAACCGGAGGCTCATGGCCGGCCTTGAGGCGCGAGTGGCCGTAAAAGGCACGGCCCGAGAAGCACGCAGGAACTCTTTTCGTGTCCCATTTCGAAAAAATGTAACACAATATGTGAAAACGGCGGCCCGGAAGGCGGCTTCGTCCCCGGTCTCGACGGTGACCGGGGTTCCAAAAGTCGCTCTGCGACTACTATGCGCGGAAACAGGCACGCGGCTTTGAGAATCCTCTGTGCTATAATCGCAGCAAGGCGGCCCTTTATTACAGGAGTTATGATGTCCGGGCGCTACAGGCTTTCAGCGTACGTGGTGCCGATGATACTGGCTATAGCGGCGCTGATGCTTTTCCCGGGATGCGGAGAGAAAACAGAAAAGGAACCAGCTCCCGGGAAGGCGGCGGGAAGGCCGCAGGTAGTGAACTTCTGGCAGCCCGGGTGAACACCCTGCCGGGAACTCGAGCCCGTGCTGGCTCGGCTGGCGGAGGAATACGCGGGAAGGGTGGACTTCACTGAGATCAACGTTTGGGAGGAGACGGAAAAGGCTTCCGGTTACCACATCTCGGCCACGCCCACCCTCGTCTTTCTGGACCGCGACGGCAACGAGGCCTCCCGCCTCGTGGGTTACCAGACCGAGGACGCCATACGTGCCCGGATCGAACCGCTTCTTGCCGAATGAGGCGAGGGTGAACCCGCGGCGAGGTTCCACCCCACCTGGGAAGGGAGCTTAGAGATGAAAGTCCTGGTGGACCGCTTTTCGAGGCGCATCGATTACCTCCGCCTTGCGGTCACCGACCGGTGCAACCTGCGTTGCATCTATTGCATGCCCCCCGAGGGCGTCCCTCACCTCGACCATGCGGAGATCCTCACCTACGAGGAGATACTGCGCTTCCTGCGGGTTGCGCTGCGGGCGGGCATCGGCAAGGTTCGCCTGACCGGAGGGGAGCCCCTGGTACGCAGGGACGTGGAGGAGCTGGTGAGGGGCATCGCCTCCCTGCGTCCCCGACTGGACATCTCCCTCACCACCAACGGCACCCTTCTGGCCAAGAAGGCGGAGAGCCTGGCCGCAGCCGGCCTCAAGAGGGTGAACGTGAGTATCGACTCCCTCCACCCGGAGACCTACCGCCGCCTCACCCGTGGGGGCGACCTCGCCACGGCGCTGGAGGGGGTGGAGGCGGCCCTGGAGGCCGGGCTGGACCCGGTGAAGATAAACGTGGTGACCCTTAAGCACCTGAACGACGAGGTAGAGGGCTTTCTGGACCTGGTGTACAGGCTGCCGGTCCACGTCAGGTTCATCGAATACATGAGCCCTTGCGGGGCCGTGGACGCCTCCTACTTCGTCTCCAACCGGGTCATCCGGGCTCGCCTGCTGCGCCACGGGGCCATGGAGGAGGCCCCTTCCCCCCTCGGCGCGGGCCCGGCGCGCTATTACCGGCTGCCCGGGGCGCGGGGGATGGTAGGCTTCATCTCCCCTGTGAGCTCCCACTTCTGCCCGGAGTGCAACCGCCTGCGCCTCACCGCAGAGGGGAGGATGAAGCCCTGCCTCTTCTCCACGGAGGAGGTGGACGTGAGAGGGATATTGCGGGGCGGAAAGGACGACCGGGAAACCGAGGAGGAGATCTACCGGGCCATCCTCACGGCATTGGACAAGAAACCTTACGACCACGGTAAACTGGAATCTTTTACCAAGACGAACATGTCCCGCATCGGGGGATGAGCGCGATACGGGAAATGATATGGCGCGTGCCCGGCCTTCCGGCCGGTGAGCCTCACAATACCACCGGCGGGGAAGTCAGGGAAGGGTCAGGAAGGGCGACACCCTAAGCGGGGTGCTTCCGCCCCCGGTGAGCGGGGGTGAGAGGAGAGACCCCGGGAAGAGGGAGGCCATTGGATGTCGGACATCGAAGAGAGCAAACCGGCCGATGCCCTTTCCCACCTGGACGAACGGGGAAGGGCCAGGATGGTGGACGTGAGCCGGAAGCCGGTAACCGTCCGCGAGGCCCTGGCCCAGGCCAGAGTGGTGATGAGACCCTCCACCTTGAAGCTCATCGTCGCCGGGGAGGTGGAGAAGGGCGATGTCCTGGCCGTGGCGCGAGTGGCGGGGATCATGGCCGCCAAACGTGCCGGGGAGCTCATCCCCATGTGCCATCCCATCTCCGTCACCTCGGTGGAGACCGATTTCCGGGTCGATGAGTCGGATTCCTCCATAACCGTGCTGGTGACGGTGAGGACCCGCGACCGCACCGGGGTGGAGATGGAGGCCCTTACCGGGGCCGCCGTCGCCGCCCTGACCATCTACGACATGTGCAAGGCGGTGGACCGCTCCATGACCGTGACCGACCTGCAGCTCCTGAGGAAGACGGGAGGGCGCTCGGGGACCTTCGTCAGAGGAGGCGATGATGACCAGCGGTGAGGTGGTGGCCGTCTGCGTGAGCGCGGAAAAGCACGTCCAGAAGGAGGAGGTGGAGGAGGTCCTCTTGGTGGAGGACCTGGGCATCCGGGGCGACGCCCACGCAGGATTCGGCCACCGTCAGGTGAGCCTGCTGGCGGAGGAGAGCGTGGACAAGATGCGGGCCATGGGACTCGAGGGCCTGCGTCCGGGCGCTTTCGGGGAGAACCTGCTCACCCGGGGCCTGGAACTGACTCGCCTGAAGGTGGGCGACCGCCTGCGCGTGGGAAAGGACATCCTCCTCGAGGTGACCCAGATAGGCAAGGAGTGCGTGGAACGCTGCGCCATCTACTACGCCGCCGGCGACTGCATCATGCCGCGGGAGGGCATCTTCGCCCGCGTCCTCAAGGGCGGCACGGCAAAGGCGGGAGACCGCATCGAGGTCCTGGAGGAAGGCCCCCGCGAGCGGGAAGCGGAGGAGGAGAAGTGAGCCCTAAACACAACGGCGAATCCGACTCGCCCCGGCGTCCCTTCAGGGTGGCCATCCTCACGGTTAGCGACAAGGGAGCCGCCGGGGAACGGGAGGACCTTTCCGGCCGGGCAGTGGAGGAAGTGGTCCTCCGGGAGGGATGGAAGGTCGAGGCGCGGGAGATGGTCCCCGACGAAGCGGTGATGATCGAGGAGCGGCTCCGCCACTTCTGCGATCATTTGCGCGTGGACCTGGTTCTGACCACCGGAGGCACGGGGATGAGCCCTCGCGACGTGACCCCCGAGGCCACGCGCCGGGTGGTGGAGAGGGAAGCTCCCGGATTCGCGGAGGCCATGCGGGCCGCCTCCCTGCGGGTGACCCCCCACGCCATGCTCAGCCGCGCGGTGAGCGGCATCCGGGGATCCACCCTAATCGTCAACCTCCCGGGAAGCCCCCGGGGGGCAAGGGAGAACCTGGAGGTCATCATTCCCGCCCTCCCCCACGGGCTGGACAAGCTCCGCGGCGACCCCGGCGAATGCGCCGGGTGAGGGAAGTCCCCGCCCCTTCCTGAACCGGGGTCGGGGCGCGCAGAGGGCATCCCGGGAAGAGGCAGGGCCAGGGCTCCGCTACGCAGGGAAGGAACCCCTTTTCCGGTCTCTCCATGGGCGTTCAAAACCCCCTTCCACACCGGGAAAGGCGAATTCAGAGGTTAATAAAAGGCAAATTTGAAAAGGAGGGGGAAAGGGTTATAATATGCGTGTCCTTCGCCCTGTCAGGAGCATGGAGCGGGAGCAAGACCGGAGGTAATCGTGCTTACCAGGCGGTTCATCAAGATGATAGAGACCAGGGCGGACAAGGTAGCCAAGCTCTGGTTGAAGGAAGTCCGGCAGTCCAAGTACACCCCCACCTACCACCACTTCCCGGAAGAGCTGCTCTTCGAGAGGGCGATGGCCGTCTACGAGAGGCTGGGTTACTGGCTCAGCCCGGAGACCCAGAAGGAGGAGATACGGCACTTCTACATGAACCTCGGACAGAGGAGATTCCAGGAGGGGTTCCGCCTGGAGGAGGTCCTCATGGCCCTCATCCTCCTGAAACGCTACCTCTGGCTGGAGGTACTCTCCGAGGGGCTCACCCAGACCAACCTGGAGCTTTACCAGGCCCTGGAGCTCAACAACCAGGTGGTCCTGTATTTCGACCGGGCGATCTATTACACCACCCAGGGATACATGGAAGCCCTGGAGGCGGCTCGGGCGGTCAACCAATGACCGTGGATGTTAATCCCTACAAACCTCAAAGCTTATATTCATACCGACTATAAAGCCCCCATTGAAATAAAGCCCGTATTCGAAACCGGCGACGGCATCCGCCTCGAGGAAATGCAACCGGATAAGGGCCTTGGGGAAAGGCTTTCACGACCCTAATCTCCTGCCTCTCCCCGATAGGCGGATAGAACACGATGCCTGCCCTTTCCCTTTTTCACAACCGTGACGGAACACTGTGAATCCTCATCCGACACACACCGCCGAACTTTCCGTGGCATATCCACTACAGGGTCACTCCGAAGTAGCTTTCCATCCTGTTGCCACCGGCGTAGGGGGTCGCCGCCAGCCCCGAATAAACGGGTTGAATTCATTATCCCTGGCAACCGCCCCGAATCCCCGAATCGGTGACCGGGCCGAGGAGGTAGGCCGGGTTGCCACCCGCCTGCCGCTTGGTTATCCTGAATGGCGCGACGTGGGGTGATGTGGAGATCACTTCCTCCATCGGCGGACGACGCGGAAGGGAGAGGACCTTGGAGCTAATCCTGCTGAGGCACGGAGAGACGGAGTTCAACCGGGCGGACGTCTTCCGGGGACGTGTGGACCTGCCCCTCAACCGGAGGGGAAAGAGGCAGGCCCGTGCGGCCGCCGACTACCTCTCCGACCTTTCCTTCCAAGCTTTCTACTCCAGCCCCCTGCGGAGGTCGATGGAGACCGCTTCCGCGGTGGCTGAGCCCCACGGGGGGAGGGTGGAGCCCCTGGACCGCTTCATCGACGTGGATTACGGCGAATGGAGCGGAAAGAGCGTGGAAGAGGTCCGGGAGGGATGGCCGGACGTCTTCCGCCTCTGGGTTGAAGATCCGGGAAAGGTGACCTTCCCCGGCGGCGAATCGCTCCAGGCGGTGCGCAGGAGGCTGAGGGAGGGCCTGGAGGAGCTGGCGGACAGGCATTCGGGAAGGGTCCTCCTCGTGGGGCACAAGCTCATCAACCGGATGATCATCTGCATCGTGCTCGGCCTCTCCACTTCGGGCATATGGAGGGTGGACCAGTCCAACGGGGCCATCAATGTCATCTCCCACGATGGAAGGGTCTGGATGCTGCGCCGCATGAACGACACCGCGCACCTGAAAGGCCTGGAGAGCGCCGACCAGCGCACCTGAACCCCCTCCCTGCCGTAACGACCGGCGTCATCACCCAAAGCGGGCCTCACGGCCGGAGGGTCCCGTAAAGGCCGAAAAGGGATCCGGCAACCCTTCCTCCACGACCCGTAACGGGAGGCTCACGGCCCCCGGGTGGGTTATAATTATCCCGATATGGATACGGCACTCAGAAGCGGGAAGATCAAGAGCGTGGCCACCACGGTGGACTACACGCTGCGCAAACGCTCCGTCCTGCGCGACTACCGCGCCGGGAGGCTATCGGTGTACGACGTCTGCGACGCCCACCCCGAGATCAGGCGCATCGCCAGGAACGTGGGGGAGGACACCCGCTTCACATGTCCCATCTGCCGCCGCGAGAAGCTGCGCCTGCTCAACTTCGTCTACGGGGACGAGCTGAACTACGACAACGGGAGGGTTTTTCCCACCCGCACCATATTCAACGGGCTGCGGGAGAAGTACCGGAGTTTCACCTGCTACGTGGTGGAGGTCTGCGTGGGATGCTGCTGGAACCACCTGGTGCGCAGCATCCACTTCGAAAACCCTGGAGGGGAGCCGGATGTGTGAATCCCATGCCTACCTGCTGGAGGGTGACCAGGAGAAGCTGGTCATGGAGGACGTGGTGAACATCAAGGAAGAGGGCGGGAAGGTCCACCTCACCAACATCATCGGGGAGGAAAGCGTCCTGGAGGCGGAGATCGCGTCCATCACCTTCCTGGACCACAAAGTGCTCCTGCGTCCCCGCTCTTCCTGACGCACCTGCTGCCGGGGGAAAATACGCACCGCTCGGTAGGGTTTACCTGTCCCTGCGCCCGTATCGCGTGGGCCGGGTCTTCCCGGCTTCGTTTCCCTGAAAGCTTCCACGACACACGGCTCGCAGGGTCGCGAACGCGATTCTGTTTCTCCCGGGAAGACTCCCGCTATGCGCGGTGATCGCCCTCCCTCCCGGCTACTCCCCCTCCGCGGGCTTCCCTTTCCTCCCCCGTGACACGAAGTAGACGACCAGGCCCAACAGGGCCGCCAGTACCACCCAGGGGAGGACATAGAAGAGGGCCAGAGCCAGGGCGCGCATGCCGCGGGCGAAGGCCCTGAAGGCGCGGCCCACTGAATTCCAGAATCCGCCTTTCTCCTCCGGCCCCGCCTCGTCCACGGAGAGGGTGAGCGTGGAATACTGCGTCTGGCTGTCGAGGTAATTGATGCGGCCCTGCACCTGCTCCTTCTGCAGCTGTACCGAGGAGAGGTGCTCCCTTATGGTGACCATCTCCTGGACTGTGCTTGCCTTCCCGATGAGGGTGAGGTAAAAGGCCTCTTCCGCCTGGAGGTGCCTGAGCCTGGCCTCCAGGTCCACGTATTCCGCACTCACGTCGCTGGTGTTCACCTGGGTGGAGAGGACCTCCCCCAGGGAAGAGATGTCGGTCATGATACGGTCGAAGGCCTCCGCCGGCACGCGCAGGGTGAGAGTGGCATGGACCAGGCCGTCCTCGTCCCGGCTTGAGCTCTCGTCCTGTATGTAGCCTCCGGCCGCGGTGACCAGGGCCATGGCGTCCTCCCGTATCCCCGTATATCCACCCCGGTCTGTCTTCATCTTCACCAGCCCGGTCTTTATGACCCTGGCCTTGACCTCCGGGAGGGCGGAGGTTCCGGGTCTTTCGGTGGTTGGATAAGCCTGCTCCCGCGACGGCGCTTCCCCGGCAAGGAGAGGCTTTTCCGCCTCCCCGCCGCTCTCCGTGACTCCCTTACCCCCCTCGGAGGACACCTCCGCCTCGCGTCCCCCGCAGCCGAGGATGAAAATCCCGGCCACCAGCAAGAGCACGACAATCGTAGTTGACAATATCTTCCATTTAATCCCCCGGCCCATGAGAGCCTCCTTTCCCCGTCCCGTCCTCCTTAGTAATGGATGATGCTTCCAGCTCAATGGTTCCCTTTTCCTGGGACTTCGTCGGCGCATGCGCCGATTCCGGACTCCGGCATGCCACGGTATCCTGTGGAATAGCCCTCCTCTCCCCAAACTCCGATGCCTAGCCCCCCGCCTATCGATTAGAACACCCGCCATCCTACACGCAGGTTTGTGCGTGCTAAAATACCGGCGGAAAGGAGGGGACCATGGACAAAGAGGGAAAGGAAAAACGCGGGCGCGGCTCCGGAGAGCCCCGCCACCCCATGCCCGAACAGGACCCCCGCGCGAGGACCGGGAACTTCGACGAGGTAGCCCTGGGATACCGCGAGGAAGACGCCGTGGCGGAAGCCTCCCGTTGCCTGCAGTGCCGCAAGAAACCCTGCGTTGCCGGGTGCCCGGTGGAGATCGACATCCCCACCTTCATCGCCTCCATAGAGAAGGGCGATTTCCTGGGGGCGGCGGCCAAGCTTAAGGAGAAGAACAACCTCCCCGCCATCTGCGGCCGGGTATGTCCCCAGGAGACGCAGTGCGAGGCGGAGTGCACCTTGGGCAAGAAGGGGGAGCCGGTGGCCATCGGCCGCTTGGAGCGCTTCGCCGCCGACTTCGAAGCGGCGCAGGGAAACGTCCCTGTGCCTCCCGTACTCCCTCCCACCGGCAAACGGGTGGCGGTCATCGGCTCCGGGCCAGCGGGCCTCACCTGCGCCGGAGACCTGGCCCGCATGGGACACCAGGTGACCATCTTCGAAGCCCTCAACGCCCCAGGCGGCGTCCTCACCTACGGCATACCGGAGTTCCGCCTTCCCAAGAGCATCGTGGAGAGGGAAGTGGAGTACATCCGCAGTCTGGGAGTGGAGATCCTCCTGGACCAGGTCATCGGCTGCACCACCACCCTGCAGGAACTCCTGGACTCCGGTTACCACGCCGCCTTCATCGGCATCGGGGCCGGGCTGCCCATGTTCATGGATATACCGGGGGAGAACCTCAACGGCGTGTACTCGGCCAACGAGTATCTGACCCGCTCCAACCTCATGAAGGCCTACCTCTTCCCCCAATACGACACCCCCATAAAGCGCGGCCGGCGGGTGGCGGTGATCGGGGGAGGCAATGTGGCCCTGGACAGCGCCCGCACCGCGCTACGCCTGGGAGCCGAGGAAGTGACCATCGTCTACCGCCGCTCCCGGGCCGAGATGCCCGCCCGGGCCGAGGAGGTGGCCCACGCTGCCGAGGAGGGGGTGCGCTTCAAGTTCCTCACCCTTCCCCAGCGCATCCTGGGGGAGAAGGGGTGGGTGCGGGCCATGGAATGCATACGCATGGAGCTGGGCGAGCCGGACGAGAGCGGCAGGAGGCGCCCGGTGCCGGTGCCGGGTTCCGAGTTCGAGATGGAGGTCGACCTGGTCATCATGGCCATCGGCACCCGGGCCAACCCCCTCCTTCCCTCCACCATACCCGAGCTCAGGCTGAACAGGTGGGGGTACATCGACGCCGACCCGGACACGGGACAGACCTCCATACCCAACGTCTTCGCCGGCGGAGACATCGTCACCGGATCGGCCACGGTGATCGAGGCCATGGGAGCCGGGAAGCGCTCGGCCCGGGCCATCCACCGTCTCCTCACCGGGGAGGAGCCGCCGTTCTGAGCGCTGTGACCACCCTGCGGCGTGGAGAGTGACCCGGCCTTGAGGACATCACGGAGCGTTTAACGCTAGTGGGAATCCCGGAACGCGTCCCGCCTATCACCTTTTCACGCCCCGGCAGCCGGCCGCAGAAGAGCTCCACTCACTTCCCCAGGGATGTGAATCCGAGCGTGGCTTATAATAGGTCTTGAGTCGTGCTCTTCTCGGAAGGACGCGTCGGCGGTTCTTCGACACGGAAAGAGGTGAAGGATATGGGATTTTTTGACAAGTTGAAGGAACAGGCTTCCAGCCTTGGCGCCCAGCTGGACCAGGCCTTGGATTCCACCAAGCAGAAGGCGCAGATAAGCTCCCTGCGCAAGCAGAGGACGGAGCTGGTGACCCAACTGGGAGAGGCACTGCTCAGCCAGTTCCGGGAAAACCGGCCGAACCCCGACGCCCTGCGACCCCAGGTTGACCAGATATTCAACCTGGAATGGCAGATAATCGAGCTGGAAAAGCAGGTGGAAGCCCAGAGGCAGGCCGCCCAGCAGGCACAGGTCGCAGGTACTCCCGCGGCGGCGGCTCAACCCGCGCCTCCCCCGCCTCCCCCGCCTCCCACGGCTGCCGCTCCGGCGCCGCCCCAGGCGGCTCCCCAGCCGGGTACCGCAGCCTGTCCTTCGTGCGGCGCCGAGGTTCCCGCCGGATCGGTGTTCTGCCCCAACTGCGGGACGAGGATAGGTGGGTAGAAAATCCGCGTATGGTATCCGGGGGTAAAGCGGGCCCGCGATTTCCCGGAGCCGGGTGCGTCCTCCTTGCCGCCATTCTGGCCCTCGCCGCCCTCCCGGCTGGGGGGTGCGGGCGCGAATCGCCGCAGGCCACTGTTTACCATTTTCTGGGTGCAGTTCAGGCCCAGGATTTCGACGCCATGCGCTCCTTCGTGAGCCCCGAGGCCAGGAGGAAAGTGGAGGGCGAGGAGAGGACACGCCGGGAGTGGGACGAGCTGCGGCGCCGCTTCCTCGACGGGACACCGGACTGGCGCTTTCGCTTCGAGGACTTGGAGTTGAGCTCGCGCGCCCTGGATCCCGACCATGCGCTGGTGACCGCGGTCGGAGGAAAGTGTGCCTATTACCGCCTCAAGGACGGCCGCTGGGTGAAGGAGGGGGAGATCGACTTCTCCCGGGAGGAGTTCGTCCCGCTCTACCTGGTGAAGAGGGATGGGGAATGGTACCTGGAGGCCCTGGACTTCTACGTTCTCTACGCGCTGGAGACCGCTTGCCGGGAGTGAAGGGTAGAACTCCGGAAAGGTCACCAGCGCGCCGAGCCTTCCCGGCGTGCGAGCAAAAGGGAAACCGCGGGACCGGCCGGGGCGTCAAAGAGAGGGAGAAACCAGGCGGAATACCGCTGTAGAGGAGGAAGCAGCGCTCCAACCTCCCGTGCAGAGTACTCGACGAAGGCGCGCGTCATCTCCGGCCGCAACCAGGGACTAAAGGGATTCCGATACCAGCCGGCAAAGATTTCAATGGGTCGGGATGCGACGCCGGGTCAGGATTTATGATGTGTATGGAAGTGCGCCCTGCGTGGAGTGGAAGGCGAGGGCCACGGAACCGATCCCGGGGCGGCAGTGAGGTCGCACCGAGACGGAGGTGCGGCCGTAAGCCGAACGGGGCTTCCGGGAAACACGAAAAGGGCCCCGGAGGCGTCAGTTCCTTGTCGGCGCCGACCGTGAAGGATAGGCGGCCCGGTGCGGCCGGAGTTTAAGAGGAATATATTTCCAGATTAAGGCGAGTTGGAAGAGGAGGAGAACTTGCGCTGTCCCAACTGCGGATACCAGAACCCCGAGGGTCGCCGCTACTGCGAGGAATGCGGCGAGAAGATCGCCGGGTTGGAGGCCGCCAAGGCCAGGGCCCGCAGGAAGACCATGCGCGAGGCGGCCCGCCTGCGCCTGGAGCTGGAGAAGGAGGGCGTCGACCGTGCGGAGGTGGAAAGGCGCCTCCGCCGGGTGCGGCGGCGCCGCTCATCGCTGAGATCCGGCGTGGTCCTTCTCGGCCTCGTCGTCCTGGTGGCCGTCGTCGTCCTGGCCATCACCGTGTTCCGCGGCGGCGAGAGCGCGCCGGAGAAGGCGGTCAAGGACTTCTACCGGGCCATAAAGGACAAGGACGTGATGGCCTACCTCAAGCTGACCGAACCCGAGGTGTACAAACTGGCCCAGAAGGGGGAATACGAGCCCGACCCCTACACCGAGGGCATCGATTACGACTCCTACGTGGTCGATGGCCTTAAGACCCGCCTGGTGAAGGAGGAGGGCGACTACGCCGAGGTGGAGGTCGTGGGCGGCTACTTCGAGGGCTTTTACCGCGACGGCGCCAGGAGCGGCGGGGTCGACTTCTCCCAGCACCCCCGGCTGATCCGGCTGGTCAGGGTGGAGGGCAACTGGGTGATCCAGGATTACCCGACCGCCAAGCTCCCCTACCTGGTGGAGGAGGTGCCGGGCGAACAGCCCGAGTTCCCGGAGCTGGAGGGAGAGGGCGGCCAGGGCGAGTGACGCTTTTGCAGGCCGAGCGTCCCCGAAGGAAAGGTCGGCGAGCGCCCGGAAAAGCCGTCCGGTGCGGAAAGCGCGAGATGCGGCGCAAGACGCTTACTTGCTGACAGTACGGGACGCTTACTCTATACTTATACGGAGCTCGCACGGGAACGCGCTCGGAAGCGGACCCGGCGGAGTAGGACGGAGAGGGTCAAGGAACCCTACCGAAGGCGGAAAGCGGGATGGAGATGATGAGATCGCGTGGGAAGCGCCTGGCCGTGTATATCGCGGCCGCATTGCTCCTCCTCCTGCTCGCCGGATGCGCGGGATGGCAGAGCGGCTCCTCCTTCAAGGACGAATTCGACCCCCAGGACAGAAGCCCCGTTACCGTGGTGAAGAAATGGTTCAAATCCATGGAATGGAAGGAGGGCGAGGACGGGGCGCGCAACCCCGAAAACGGGCGTGACTTCGCCTATTTCCTCGAGGTGGTGAACCCCGAGCTGCTCATGGACCCCACCGGGCAGTTCATAGGGCCCGAACAGCTCCGAGACCTTGAGGACAGGTGGAACTCCCGGGAGTGGGAGGCGGAGTTCAACGGTGTCGTCCTGGAGGAAGCGGAGAAGGTGGAGGGCGAGAGCGCCGTGGTGAAGATAACCGACGGCAAGATCCGCTACATCGGGCAGAAGATGTTCGGCACCGTGGAGTACAAGACGGACAGCTTCAAGGACAAAGAGGGCGAGATATACCTCCGTTGGTACGAGGACCCGGTGAACGACCCCCTCCTACAGGTGGCGCGGATGGACGAGTACCGGGAGCGTTTCGCGGACATCGCCGGGAAGGGCCGCTGGGTGGTCGTGGGCGGCCTCGACCTCTCCGAGGAAAAGGCATGGGGCGAGGAAGTCTCCCGATAATGCCTTAGGGCTTCTCCCCGAAACCCTTTTATTTAACCCAGAACACGCCTCACGGTCGAACGGAAAGGCTCTGGAAGCGGTCGACAGTCCTTCTCTTTCCCCTCACTTTACGGCCTTCTCCCTTTCCCTCGCCTCCGAGAACGACCCCTCCAGAACCAGGACTGGCTCCGGGGATCAGATGGAGGCGCCTTCCGAGAAGGTCGCCTTGGTACATTCCGTTCCCGCTACCGGACGTCCGTAGCTTGCGGGAGAGACCACAAGCCGCATCTCATAAGGGCCGACTGCCCTCCGCCTCCGGCTCCCTCTTCACCGCACGCCTTCCGGTCCGAAAGTCAAAGGCTCACCCCGGCCTCAAAGGTACGTGTGCGGTCAGTCCAGCCACACTATCTCCGGCCTTATGCCCTCCTCGTCCACCTCCAGCAAGGCGTAGGAGAGACGGCGGGAGAAGCGGCGGTCGTTGGGAGTCCCGGGGTTCACCAGCAGGACCCCCTTCCTCTCCTCCAGGTGGGCGGAGTGGGTGTGCCCGAAGACCACCGCGTCCACCCCGGCGAAGCGGGAGAGCACCCGGCGCTCGATCCCCAGGGGCGGCCCGCTGCCGTGGGTCACGCCTATGCGCTTGCCCTCCACCTCAACCACCCTCGCCTCCGGCAGCACGGCCCTCACGCTGGGGTAGTCCATGTTCCCGGCCACCGCGACCACCGTCCCCAGCTCCCGCAGCCGGTCCAGCACGGAGATGTCCACCAAGTCACCGGCATGCACTATGAGGTCCGCCCCCTGCAGCGCCTCCACGAGTGAGGGAGGAAGGTCTTCTTTTACCTTCGGGATATGGGTATCGGATATGGCCACCACCCTCTTCATCTCTAGCTCACCCCCGAAAATCTCCTCGGCCGGAGGGCATCCCTCGGCAACAGCACGGGCGCCGCGTCACCTCTTCCTACGCGAAGCTCGACTCTCACCCTCAGCGGGGGCAACCCCCGCCTAGCAACACCGCCCGCCATAAAAGCGAACTCTCTCCCGTGCTTTCACCGCGGCCCTTTCCCCAATCACTGTCCTTTCCCTAATTCTACACTCCCCATGCCCGTTCCCGAGGGCCTGTACCGGACCACGCCCCATTGCCGGAAAGCCCCTTTCCCGGCCGCTCCCTCCCCGCTCCGGCTGTTGAAAGCCGCGGCGTAAGGCGCCGGTTACAGGGAGTCTAAGGGCGAAGGGCCGCAACCCGCTCGCGGCCGGCGAGGGTGGAGCGGGACCCGATTCGGCAAGGATTCCGGTAATCGTGCTTTCATTCCCAGGCAGGATCGGGGCAATCGATTCGTCGCCCGACCGCGATCGGGGCAATTGCCGGCAAGGGGGCATCCTCGGAGAGTGCTGAAGCTTCGGATCCCCCTTACCGGCCTCATCTTTCTCACCCGCTTGGAAGGGCTCTGCTATAATAACCCCGGACCGAAGGAGTAACCGGATGATTCATAAGAGGAAGAAGGAACTGCGCAAGAAGGTCCAGGAACTGCGCGACGCCCTTCCCCCGGAGCGGAGGAAGGAGCTCTCCGAGCGCATCGCCGAGAACCTGTGGTCCGTGCCCGAGTTCGCCTCCGCGCGGACGGTCCTCTTCTTCATCTCTTTCCGCAGCGAGGTAGACACCCTGCCCATGATCCGGCGCGCCCTCGAGGAAGGGAAGCGGGCCTGCGTCCCCTGTACCAACGCGGACGACAAGTCCATGGTGGCCTCTCAGCTCCTGGACCTGGAGAACGACCTCCGCCCGGGGAACTACGACATCCTGGAGCCCAGGCACGAGTGCCTTCGCCCCGTACCCCCGGAGGAGATCGACGTGGTCCTCATGCCCGGGGTGGCCTTCGACCTCTCCGGCGGGAGGCTGGGTTACGGGGGTGGCTATTACGACCGCTTCCTGGAGAAGTGCAGCCCCCGCTGCAGGCTCATAGCCGTGGCCTTCGAGCTGCAGGTCGTGGAGCACGTCCCCTGTGCCGACCATGACCGCCACGTGCACAAGATCGTCACCGAGAATCGGGTCATAGACTGCCCCTCCGTCTGCTCCCTGCATCAATGATGCAGGGCTTCATGATCGCTGCACGAGACGCAAAAGGAAAGAGACCGCCTCCATTGATACCCGAGGCGAGAGAAAGGGGGAAAGGTGGAAATCCGTGGCAGGAAGACGCTGGTAACCGGCGCTGCGAGCGGCATCGGTAGGGCCACGGCGGTGGCCATGGCGGAGAGGGGGGCCAGGCTTTTCATCACGGACATCAACGGGCCAGGCCTCGAGGAGACCCGGCGCAGGATCGAGGAGACGGGCGGGGAGGTCTGCCTCGCCAGGGTCCTGGACATATCGGATTATGAGGCGGTGAAGGGGTTTGCCGAGGAGGTTCACTCCCGGTTCGGCCCCCTGGATATCCTTGCCAACGTGGCCGGCGTGGCCCTTTTCTCACAGGTCGAGGACACCACCCACGAGCAGTGGGAGAGGGTGGTGAACGTCAACCTGTGGGGACCTTACCACACCATTGAATGTTTCGTACCGGAGATGGTGCGCGCGGGGAGGGGCGGGCACATCGTCAATGTCTCCTCGGCGGCGGGGGTCATCGGCCTGCCCTGGCACATGGTTTACGCCGGAACCAAACACGCCCTGGTGGGCACCTCGGAGGTCCTGCGTTTCGACCTCCGCAAGCACGGCATCGGGGTGAGCGTGATACTCCCCGGAGCGGTGAACACGGGGATCATCGACACGGTTGAGATCAACGCCGACCCGCGGGCCTGCGAGAGAGGCCGCGCCCTCTTCCGAAGGCACGCCGACCCTCCGGAGAAGGTGGCCGGCCTCATCATCCGGTCCATCGAGAAGAACAGGTTCATGGTCTTCACCTCCCCGGACGTTAGGATGCTCTACCTCCTCAAGCGCGTCTTCCCTCCGGGGTATGTTCTTGCGATGCGCTTCATGACCTGGTGCCTAGACCGCTTCCTGACCCGGGGAGGTCAAACCTCGCAGGCTTGACGGCCACGTCTCTCCCGGCGCATGATAGCCTCCAAAGGCCACACCCCCACGAGATGTGGCACAGAAAATCCCGCCTCGGTCGGCTCATCCTCAGGATACGCCTTGTCTTAGATATGATCGAGCACCGCTCCAGCACGTGGAGGGTTTCGTGATGGAAGAGCCTGACGATCCCCTCTTGTGCTCCGATAAGATGGAGTCCAGTCTCCTAATATGAAAGGGTGCTTGGTCGCGGAGCCTAATAAGCACCGTCTCTGCCCAGGCAAAATCGAGTCCTATTCCCGAACGGGAAGGATCATTACATATCCAATCCATCTTGCTCCCTGCCCGATGCGGAGCGAGGCAAACGGGTCCCGGGCGAGGAATTCCGACCACGGTGAAAGGGTGCGAGGGAATGGCTGGGGGTCTCCAGCTTTGTTTTTTCGGTCCGCCTGTCGGGTTAGAGCAAGGAGATCCGCGTTCCCGCTTACCGCGCTTTTCTCCTTACGCCCTCCGTCCCCCACCGCGGTTTTTCCCGCCTTAGCCCGTGGGGTATAATCAACCAGGACTTTTCGCCGCATTTTCACGAGGACAGGGGTGATCGAGGCTTGGAGGAGAACCATGCCCGGCAGGGAAGGGCGCAGGCGGCTGGGCCGCAGGGAGATACTCGTCTTCCTGGCCGTTTTAGGCCCCGGCATCATCACCGCCATGGTGGACAACGATGCCGGAGGGATAGCCACCTATTCCGTCGCCGGGGCGCGGTTCGGGTATGAACTCCTCTGGGTCCTGACCTTCACCGCCATCCTCCTCGCCCTGGTGCAGGAGATGACCGTGCGCATGGGCATGGTGACCGGGAAAGGGCTGGCGGCGCTCATTCGCGAGAGGTTCTCCATCCGCCTGACATCCTTCATCATGCTCATCCTCTTGATCACCAACTTCGCCAATACCATCTCCAATTTCGCCGGCCTCGCGGCCGGCATGCAGCTTTTTCACGTCCCCCCTTATCTGGCTGTCCCGCCCTTGGCCGCCCTGGTCTGGTGGCTGGTCGTCAAGGGTACCTACAAGAGTGTGGAGAAGGTCTTCCTCATCGCCTCCATGGTATATATTTCCTACATCATATCCGCCGTTCTCGCGGGACCCAACTGGGGCGAGGTCGGGAAGGCGCTGGTGACGCCCTCTCCCCGCTTCGACGCCTCCTACCTGGCCCTCACCGTGACCATCGTGGGGACCACCATAGCACCATGGATGCAGTTCTACCAGCAGGCCTCCATAGTGGATAAGGGCCTGGACGCCTCCAAGCTGGGCTACGAGAGACTGGACACCGCGGTGGGTTCCGTGCTCATGACCATGGTGGCCATGTTCATCGTCATCTGTTGCGGCGCGGCGTTCTTCAACAACCCCCAGGTGGGAGCCACCACCATCACCTCGGCGGAACAAGCGGCGAAGGCCCTGGCTCCCATCGCGGGGAACAACGCCTCCTACCTCTTCGCCTTCGGGTTGCTGGTGGCCTCGCTCTTCGCCGGCTCCATCCTTCCCCTTTCCACAGCCTATACCGTCTGCGAGGCCTTCGGCTGGGAATCGGGCGTGGACCGGTCGCGCGAGGAAGCGCCCCAGTTCTACTTCATATACACCTTCTTCATCATCGGGAGCGCCGTGCTGGTGATGATCCCCGGCATCCCCCTGGTCCTTTTGATGGTGGTCTCCCAGACCATGAACGGTATACTATTGCCGGTGATACTATTCTGTATGCTGACCCTGGTGAACGACCGCGATATCATGGGCGAGTTCGTCAACCCGCCCTGGTTGAACACGATAATGTGGGCGGTTACCGGCCTCCTCACCGTACTCACTTTGGCCATGATCGTGTCCACTTTCTTCCCGGCCGGTTGATTCAGGAGGTGGAGATTGAAGGATGAGCCGACCATATCCCTGCAGGAATTCATAAGAAAGGAGGTGCGGGACAGCGAGGATAAGGAAGTGGGGCACGTCGAGGACCTTGCCCTGGACATGGCCGTTAGCAGGTCCGCGGTCTCCGAACTGGCCGTGCACCTGGATTGGATCGACCGCATCGGGGAAATGGTCCTTCCCCGCCCCGTGGAGGACATCGTGCTCCTGCTGCCCTGGTCCGAAGTGGAATCCCTTCAGCCTGAGGCGGTCTATCTCCGCAGCCCGCACCCCGATTTCGCGCCCGTCTCCAGCGAGGGCAGGGTATTTTTGCGCAGGGATATCCTCAACAAACAGATCGTCGACGAAAACGGCAATCGCCTGCACCGCGTGGACGACGTGATCCTGAGGCAGGAGGGCATCCTGCTCTTTTTAGAAGGGCTGCAGGTAGGCATGGAATGGTTCCCCACCGGGAAGAGGGTCCAAAAGCTGGTGCGCCGCCTGAGGAAACGCTACCGCCGCGCGGGCGAGGTGAACGTCATCCCCTACGAGGCCATCCTCCGCGTGGACGAGGAAGCCATAGTAATAGGGGTCAGGTCTTGAAATGTGATACCCCGTAGGGTATATAGCCACTCCGCGCCTCCCCGCTGTCAGCCCGGCTTCGAGGACCTTGCTCTTTCCAGATCCCGATAACAAGGCGAGGAAAAAGCCGTTATCGCCTGCCTCACTCCGGGCGAGGAAGACCCCGTTCGTAAAGATGGAGGCATCACCTCGCCCTCCAGGTAAGGGGCTCAAGGGCCAATGCACCAGAGTGCCGACTCACCGGGCCCCGTTGACATGGGCCTCGGGAGGGACCACACACGGCTTCATATTCACACTCGACTCCTTATAAAGTTGAGCGGGAACCGAGTTATTCGGCCGCATCGGCCCCGGTATCCCTCGGGCTCAAGGGTGAACAGGACCATTTTCCTTTTTTGGAATGGGGAGGGAGCACGTTATTCCGCGTGAGTGGTAGGGCCTCTCAAGAGAGATAACGCCCGGCGATTTTTCATGCTCTGCCCCTCCTATACTCGTGGGAACGGCGGGGTCTTTTAGGGATCAGGCCCGGGAATTCCTGCATGCTCTACTCCTCATTGTTCATGATCCGGGGTATCTTTGGTGAAAGCCAATACCCGGCAATGGTTAGAACGAGTCTCCCCCCTGCACTCACGGAACCGACGGGGTTATTCGAGGTTCACTCCTAGCGATTCCTACATGTTCCCATGCTCTTGCGCTCATGGAACTCCTGCGTCTTTCGGGAACGAATCCCGAAAAACGGCCATAAAACCCGGGAATGCAGGGAGGAGGAAACAAAAGGCCACGTAGCGCGCTTTCGTCCAGGCCCGCGAGCGGAAAAGGTCTCACGGATTGATTATCCCGCTTCGCCTATGCTAACTTTTTACGTAATACGGACTCCATAATAAACCATACAGTCAACATCACAACTTATCAGTAGTTCCGGATGCCGAAAGTGTTCCGGTAACTAAGGGGATTGCCGACAAGGGGGGATTCTGATGGCGGACCTGGTACGCGCTCCCGGCCGATTCTCGAGGCTTTTTAGGCCTGCGGTGTATTCGCTTGCCTTACTTCTCCTCATTTTCGCCTACCCCCTGCCGGGGGCCGCCCAGGCGGGGACGAAGACGGCCGCGAACCGCCGCCCTGTGGCCTCCATAAAGGCACCGGAAGAAGCGGTCAAGGGGGAGAAGGTGGAGCTGGACGGCACGGGAAGCCGGGATCCGGAAGGCGAAAACCTGACCTTCCTGTGGACCCTGGCTTCCAGGCCCCCGGGCAGCGCCGCGGAGTTGAGCGACCCCACCTCCCCGAAACCTTGTTTCATGGCGGACGTCGAGGGCGTCTACCGCGTCAAGCTGGTGGTGAGCGACGGACACCGCACGAGCCGGCCGGCGTCGGCGAGGATAGACGTCCTTTACGGGCGCCTCTCCAACCCCATCTCCTCCGACCTCTACCTGCCCGTGGCCTCATGCGGCAAATCCTACCTGGCGGAGAACGAGGCGGGTAAGAGGCTGCTCTACCTGGAGGGGGATGCCTACAGGAGAGGATACGCCGCCGGCAGGCTGTGCCCCCGGTCCGTCTACCGCATGACCCACGACTTCATCTTCAACCTCATCGCCGAGATGCTGCCCGGCGTGGGCATAGACCTCGATCCCCAGACCATCCGGGACCTGGTGCGCTTCCTCTGGCCCGTACTGCAGCTCATCGTCACCGCCAATATGGATGCCGTTCCGCGCGAATTCCTCGAGGAGATGCGAGGCTTGTCCGACGGCTGCCGCGAGGAGGGCTACGACGTCACTTTCCAAGACGTCCTGACCCTCAACCTGGGCTTCGACGTCCTGGAGAGCGTCTTCGTGGGTTTCGCCGCCATCTTCTGCAACGAATTCGCCGCCTCGGGGAATGCCACCCTGGACGGCAGGACCTTCCACGGACGCGACTTCATGTTCCCCACGGGAGGGGGCGTGTTCTCCGACGAGGCACTGCTCATCGTGCACAGGCCGGAGAACGGATTCCCCTTCATCGCCTCCGCGGCCCCGGGGTTCGTGGGAGTGCCCACGGCCCTCAACTCCCAGGGCGTGAGCTGCGGCATGGACATGGTGGCCTCGGTGCTCTTCCGGCCCATCATAACCGGCGAGGGGACCCTGCTCCTCTGCCGCAAGGCCGTCCAGTACGGCGGGTCGCTGGAGGAAGCCGTTTCCCTCATACGGGACTCCGACCGTGCTGTACCCTGGCTGTACATGCTCGCCGATGGGAAGAGCGGGCAGGCCGTGGTGCTCGAGACCACCGCCAGCAGCCTGGCCCCTCCCGAGGATCTCTTCAAATCCTACCTCAGCAGGTTCTTCTCCGGGCTCCTGCAGGCCCTTTTTCCCTGGCTCTTCCCGCAGGGAAGCGTCTCGAGACCCGCGGAGTGCTGCGCTCACGGGACCCCATCAAACCTCACCGCTCCCGACCTTCGAGCCGCCCTCGGTGAAGCCGGCGTACCGGACGAGCAGGGAGTCATGGTGAGGGGGATGGCCTACACCGACCCACAGGGCCTTGTGGACCTCCTCCGCCGAATGGAAGAAAACGGTAATTCCACACTGGGACAGATCCTGCCCCTGCAGGGTGAGAGCCATCCCGACCTGGTGGCCATGACCAACCACTATGTCCTTCTCTGGAAGGCCATCACCTTTCCCTCCCTGCGACCCCAGAAGGCCGACTCCATATGGAGGTACCTCACAATGCTGGGGCTCCTCGAGGAGGGGTACGGCAGAATAGACCATCTCCGCGGGCTGTGGACAATAGACTTCCTCAACCCGGCGCGGTGCGACTACTACGGGACAGACACCACGCAATCCGTGAAGGGACACCACGTCCTCATGGACAACACGTCCCGGGAGATGTGGTCACTGCACGGTTATTACGACCAACCCTGGGCCCACGCGGACCTCGACGACTTCCTCCGCTGAGACGGAATCCCCCATGAAAAAACCGGCCGGGGTATTGCCCCGGCCGGCAAGTTCTTCCCATCAGTGGTCGCGCTCGGCGCCCACCAGGGGCACGAAGCGGTCCTTGAGCTTCTCCACCACTGCCGGCATGGTGGTGTACTCCATCTCGTCGAGGGGGAGGCGGTGCGGCTCGAAGGGCCCGTGCTGACGGTAGTAATCGGCGATCTCCAGCGCTCTCCGCCGCGCGTTGTCGTATGATGGGTCGGCGAACATGTCCCTCGGGCCCACAAGTTTCCCATCCTTGAGCTGGAAGCCCAGAGCCACCACCCGCGGAGGTCCGTCGAAGCGCGTAGGCGTGTCCCAGTCCGTCCCCACGGGCATGAAGGGACCGTGATGGCTCCCGCGCATCCAGCCGGCCACGGTGTAGGGGAAGGCGAAGGGCTCCAGCACCTCCCCCACGGCGGGGAGCCCGCTCTGGCAGCGCACGGCCATCACCGGGTCGTCCTTGCCCACGTAACGCCCGGCCATGAGGAAGAGGCGCTGGGTGGAGGTCACCGCCACCGGCTCGTCGCTGCCCTTGCGGAAGACATGCTTGATGACGTACCGGGAGGGCGCCCCGATGAAGACCAGCATGTCGTAGAGCTCCTCGGGGCAGCTGAAGATGATCTTCTTCTCCTCGATGAGGTCGTGGACCTCGAAGCGGAAACCGTCGTGCATGGAGGGGTCGATGACCAGGCCCGCGGTGTTGAAGGGGTCGGCGAACATCTTGTACAGCGGGAAGTTCCAGGAACCGGGCTCCGTCTTGTCCGCCAGGAAGCAGATCACAGGCTCGGATTTGCGTTCCTCGAACTCCATCTCCGCGAAGCCGGGCCCCATTCCCCGCAGGTTGCCGGAGAAGGCGTCGGTGAGCAGGTCCTGACCTGCCCCGTACTGGCCGAGCTCCTTGGCGATCTCGGTGACCGCCTCGAAGGTCTCCCAGGCGAAACGGTGTATCTCCTCGCTGTCCGGCCCCTTGTCGTGGGTCATGATCAGGGCGATGTCGTCACCGCATTTGGCCTGGCAATAATCGATGATGATCCCCTTCTCCTTGGCCTCCGCCAGGGCCTCCCGTGCCCGGCTGAGCATGGCCGGATGCACGTCGGAGTGGCCGACATATCCCCCCACGTCGGCCTTGATTATACTCAGGGTCACCTTCATTTCCCTACCTCCTTCCGATACCTTTCCACCCGTGAACGCCGGAGCGCGAAGGGCTCCGGCTCTTCGGTCCCATCATTCCCCGTCCAAAATCAAAAACCGCGTTTTGCTTTCGAGAAACCGACGGTCAAGACACTCACGGCGTTCGAGCCGCACAATCGCAATTATAATAACAATGCGCTACTATTTCAAAAACTTGCCCGCGGGAGAGGGCACGGCGGGCCTCTCCCGGTCGTCCGCGGAACGCGGTGGTAAACGACCCCGACGAGGCGGTCGTCACTGGATAAAGCGGGAGGAGGACTAGACCGGGCTACCCGCCGCGTGAAAGGCGTTCGCCTCCCGTTAGCTTTCCGTGCGGGCAGGGCCGGAAAAGGCCCCGCTGAGAAGGCGAAGGTGTTGCGCCGGCGGTACTATCAATCCCGAACATGGCCTGCCGTATAGGACAGAGGCGCGAAACCGCCCTCGCCCCCTTTAACGGAGGATTTGGAGATTGATCCTCAGGGAAAAGGAAACCGACTGGCATTGCCTGGAAGTGCCCGAGGTGCTGGAGCTCCTGGGGTGTTCGCCCTCCGAGGGCCTTTCCGAGGAGGAGGCCGCCGCCAGACTGCGCGCCTACGGCCATAACCGCATCCGGGAGGAGAAACCACCCCATCCCCTCTCCATCTTCCTCAACCAGTTCAGGGACTTCATGATCTACGTGCTTATCGCCGCGGCCCTCATCTCCGGCCTTATACTCCGCGAGTTCCTGGACGCGGCGGTGATCATGTTCATCGTGATGGCCAACGGCATCCTGGGCTTCATCCAGGAATTCCGCGCCGAAAAAGCGCTGGAAAGCCTGCGCAGGCTCAGCGCACCCACGGCCAGAGTCGTCCGTGAGGGAAAAGAACGCATGATCCCCTCACAGGATCTGGTACCCGGCGACCTCATCCTCCTCGAGGCCGGCGACCGCATCCCCGCCGACGCGCGGGTGCTGGAGTCCCACGGCCTGCGTGCCGATGAGGCCTCCCTGACCGGTGAATCGGACAGCGTGGACAAGAGGCCGGAGACCCTCCGTGGAGAGGACCTGCCCCTCGGCGACCGCCTGAACATGGTCTTCACCGGAACGCACATCGTCCACGGGCGGGGGACCGCGGTGGTTGTGGAGACGGGGAAAAAGACCCAGCTGGGCCGCATCGCGGAGATGATCGGCGAGGCGGAGGAGGAGAGGACCCCCCTTCAGAAGGAGTTGGCCAGGACGGGCAAGCGCATCGCCCTGCTCTGCCTCGGCGTCTGCGCGGTGGTCTTCCTCCTGGGGGGGCTGCGGGGCCAGGAATGGTCCGAGATGTTCCTCTTCTCGGTGAGCCTGGCTGTGGCCGCCATACCCGAGGGGCTACCGGCCATCGTGACCATAGCCCTGGCCCTCGGGGTGAGGCGCATGGCCGACCGCAACGCCTTGCTGCGGCGCCTTCCGGCGGTGGAGACGCTGGGCTGTGCCGACGTCATCTGCACCGACAAGACGGGGACCCTCACCCGCAACCAGATGGAGGTCCAGGAGTTGCACGTCCCCGAGGGGCCCCCTTTGCGGACCCAAGACCTGGGACCGGGTGAAGCGAGGGGGATGCCGGGAGTCCATGCCCTCCTCACCGCCGCCGTGCTCTGCAACGACGCCCGCGAGCAGGAGGGGGAGTTCCTGGGCGAGGCCACGGAGGTGGGGCTTTTGCGCATGGCCCGCGACTTGGGTTTCTCCCGCCAGGAGGCCGCCTCCTTCCTCCCCCGGGTGGAGGAGATCCCCTTCGAGAGCGAGCGGAAGATGATGAGCACCATCCACGAGGTCTCCGACGCTACCGTAGCCGCCGAGGGAGGTCATCCCCTCGCCCTACCCGGATTCCCCGAGCCGGGGTTCCCCTATCTCCTCCTCTGCAAGGGCGCGCCGGAAGCCATCCTCGAACGCTGCGACCGGGTCCTTTCTCCGGAAGGGCCGCGGGAGCTCTCCGAAGGGGAAAAGGCGCGCCTGGAAGGGTTGGTGGAGGACATGGCGGAGCGGTCCCTGCGCACCCTGGCCTTCGCCTGCCGCCCCCTGGAAGAAATACCCAAAGACATCACCCCGGAGGAGCTGGAGAGGGGGCTGGCCTTCCTGGGCATGGTGGGGATGATGGATCCCCCGCGTCCGGAAGTTTACGAAGCCCTGGACAAGTGCCGGCGCGCCGGTATCCGGGTGGTGATGATCACCGGCGACCACGCCGCCACGGCCCGGGCTATAGCCCGCGAGCTGAACATCCTCACCCCGGGTATGGAGATGATCACCGGCCCCGAGCTGGCGCGCATGAGCGAGGAGGAGCTGGCCGAACGCGTGGAGGACATCGCCGTCTATGCCCGGGTCTCGCCGGCGGACAAGGTGAAGATCGTGCGTGCCTGGAAGAGCCGCGGCAAAACGGTGGCCATGACCGGGGACGGTGTCAACGACGCCCCGGCGCTCAAGAACGCGGACATCGGCGTGGCCATGGGCATCACCGGGACGGACGTGAGCAAGGAAGCCTCGGACATGGTCCTCTCCGACGACAACTTCGCCACCATCGTCAACGCCGTGGAAGAAGGTCGCGTCATCTACGACAACCTGAAGAAGTTCATCTACTTCCTGCTCTCCTGCAACATGAGCGAGGTAGTGACCATGTTCCTGGGGATGCTCTTCGCCTCGGTCACCCCCCTGCGGGCGGTGCAGGTCCTGTGGATGAACCTGGTGACCGACGGCTTCCCGGCCATGGCCCTGGGAGTGGACACTCCCGCTCCGGACATCATGTCCCGGCCGCCGCGAGACCCCTCGGAAGGCATACTCTCCTGGGAGAAGCAGGTTCACATCCTGACGCAGGGCTTCATCCTCTCTCTGGGAGCGCTGGCCGCCTTTTTCATCTCCCGGTACGTTATGTTCCCCTCCCACGTGGCCATGGCCCAGACGGTGGTCTTCACCACCCTGGTCCTCTCCCAGCTCCTGCACGCCTTTAACTCACGCTCCGAGACCCTCACCTTCACGGAGATGTCCCACACCGACAACCGAGCCCTTCTGGCCGCCCTGACCGCCTCCGCCGGCCTGCAGGTGCTCGTGGTCACCGTCCCCCCGCTGATGCGCCTCTTCGGGACGGTGAACATGGGCCCTTCCGGATGGGGACTGGCCCTGGCCTGTTCCCTCTTCCCGGTGGCCCTCATCGACCGCCTGAAGATCCTTCTCCGTCGGAAGCCGAGCATCACATGAACCGGCGAGCGCTCAGTGTCCCCCCTACGCCTCAACAGTGAGGATTGTTTCTTGAGAAGACCCTTAAAGGGAACGTCTATTCAATTTTGATTGTGAACCACACAAGAATCGGAGGATGCCCTGTGTGTCCTCTGTTCCCAAGAGTAAGATCTCGCCTCCGGCGAAGGCCCTCGATTAAGGGCTGAGCCGATTCACCCGGTGAGAGCGCGAACCGACAACGCCTTTAAGCCGGACTATCGTGTGAGGAGTGAACGAAAGGTCGGTTTCGCCCTGCAATGCGCCTTAACTCACGACCCCAAAGAGTTGCTTGCGAGCCGTCTCATTCTGCGGGCTGGAGTGCTCCCTCGGTGTATGTGCAGTTGGGGTCCCAGAGGAGCCACTCGTCTATCCCCAGCTCGTAACAGGCGCGCATCTGGGCCTGCACCTGGGATGTCCCGTAGGTGACCCGCAGGGAGAAATCCTGCAGCCAGGGGCGCAGCTTGCACCCCGTACCCTCCAGCTTTTTCTGGAAGTCGACAAGGCTCATGTACACGGTGTCATGGGGATTGGATTCCGGGTCCTTTATCTGGTATTCGCCCGGGTTGTAATGCGACGGATAGACCATGGGCGAGAGGTAATCCAGGTAACGGGCCATGGCCGTTACGTCCTGGCCGATACCCATGGTCCCCTGATGGGAGCCGGTCAGGCCGAAGACGTCCGCGGACAGGACCACCCCTAGTGGCTTCAAGCCCTCCCTCATGTACTTGAGGAACTCCACCAGGGTTTCCTCCTTCCCCCGACCGTCGTCGGCGGGGAAAACGCAGGTGGTGACGTCGCCGTCGGAGGGGAAACGAACGTAATCCAGCTGGATCTCCTTGAAGCCCTTGCGCGCCGCTTCCTGGGCCAGGCCCAGGATGTATTCCCACACCTCGCGGTTGTAGGGGTCCAGCCACTGACCGTTGCCCCAGAGGCCTCCGCCGCGGGCGTGGACGGCCAGGTCCTTGCGCTTGGAGGCCACTATGGGGTCCTTGAAGCAAACGATGCGCGCGATGGGATAGATGTCGTTGTACCAACACTTGTCCATCACCCGCTCGATGTCCACGCCTCCCTTCTTGAGGTGGCTGTTCACCTCCTCCGCCAGGGGGACTTGACTGGCATAACCTACCAGCCCGCTTTCGTCTTTTATGTCGATCTGCAATCCGTTGAGCTCCGTCCGCTTGGCCAGATCCACCATCTTCCGGAAAAGGTCGAGGTTGGCCGCCACCCAGATGGAGACGTGCACTCCCTTGACCTGAGGCGGTGGAGCGGTATCCACCACCATCTCGCGCCGGTTTCCCGCCGCGTCCACAGCGGACAGCCTCACGGAGGTAAGTTCGTTGCGGTTCACCTCCAGGTTAAAGGTGCCGTCATCGGCAAACCTCACCTTCCTGTCCTCGAGATATAGGGCACTCGCCCCTTCCACCCTGCCGGATATCACCGTTATGCCGTCGTCCCTGAGGTCCCATCCTTCCACCAGCAGATCGGGAGGGGTGTTGTCCACCACGAAATTGGAATATGCTTCCATCTTGTCCTTGACCGTGACCTCCACCCTGTGCTCCCCATCGGGCAGCCCGGCCTCCAGGGTGAGCATTCCGTCTCCCAGCGCCGCCCTCTCGGTGAGGTCCTCCCCGTCCACCGTCAACCGGACCTGGTCGGGGGGAAGGCCCTTTTTCAACTCCACCCTGACCGTCAGGGGCGACCCGGAGACCAGAGCCCCTTTCTCGGGCACCAGCGATCTCACCGCCGGCTTTCCGCGCCCGACGGTCAGGAGGAGGACAAGAAGCAGGAGCACGGCCAACCCGGCTATTCCCCACAGAGCCCTCGGGGTAAGCCTCAGGCGGCGGCTGGAAACGGAGCGTTCAGCTGGGGGCCGGTAAACGCGTTTACCGGTTATCTTGGCACGTGGAACAAGCCGCGCGGCCAGCGAGCGGCGGGCGAAGATCCTCTTCCTGCGCCTGTCGTAAATCATGTTTGTCTTTGATTATACGATATTCAGTACAGCCGCAGCCGCCTGTCCCCAAGCTTCTCTTTGTCCACACGGTCTTCCATGTGCTTGGGAACAGTCACGGTGAAGGGATCGCCGTCGCTCACATAGCGCCTCTCGGGATTCTCCATGAAATATCGCAGCCAGGCGTAGAGGCCGCTGTCCGAGGTGTCCAGGGAGGGATCCATGGCCAGCACGCGAGGCAGATTCAGGGGGTCGAAATTGCGGTCGCAAGGCGCCGTGGCGGGGTTGCTGCCCTCCAGAAGAGCGGCGACGAAAGCGATTTTCACTCCCTCGTATTCCCCGTGGTCAAGGAGTGACATGTTCCTGGGCCTGGACCCGCCGGGGAGTGCTATGGCGAAAGGCTCGTAATCCGGCAGGTACCCCTTCACCAAGCGCACGCTTCCGGCCAACTCCTCGAGGACCCTCGCGTCGCTCAGTCCGCCCAGTTCCACATGGTTCAGGGTATGCACCCCGATGTCATAACCCCGCTCCACGAGGTAACGGAGCTTCACCTCCGCGTACTCCTCCTGCCCGAAGAGTTCCGGGAGGACGAAGAAGGTGGCGGTCATGTTGAAGTCCGGATGCTCCGAGGCAAAACTTTCCATTATTCCCACGGCGCAACGGGGATCGATCTGCAGCCGTCCGTCCTCCTCGAGGTAACGGAACTGGCTGGGATCGGATTCGTCGAAGGTGATCACCACCGGGGTGTAGCCGGGCGCGACGGTGATGTGGTTGGCCACCAGCTCCCTCAGGCTGATGCACCGGTAGCCCTGCTCGTAAAGGTATTCCAGGTCGGAGAGGAAATTCTCCGGCGTACGAGACTGCTTGCCCTCGTCACCGATGCGGTGATAGGCGAGTATCATCACCGCGCCGAGCTCGTTCACCTTGAGGCGGTTGAGCTCGCTGTCGCTGAGCTTTACGCTCGCCTGCAGGGAACGGAAATCGCCGCCGCTGCCGCCGGAAAGGGAAAGAACCAACACCACGAGCAGGATTATGCCCACCAGGAGGCCCAGGAGTATGTAGAAACGCCGCGTGAACCTCAGGCGGCTTCTCCTGGCCCGGGCCCTCCTGCCCGGCCCCCTTCCTCTTGACGGTCTCCCCCGGTGGGGGGCAGGCCTTCCGGGCGCCGTGCTTCTTTCACGCGACCGGCCATCACGGCCGGACGTCTTCCTCCCGGCCTTCCCCCCTTCCCTCACCGGAGTCCATTCGCCGTCTCTCTCTTCATCCATGACCGCTCCAGCGCCAATGCCGCTCACATGCCTCTTTCCGGGCCCGTCCAAACTCCAACGTCTTTCACCTTAAAGGCGGTTGTTCGCCCTCTCTTTCTTCTTGTCCGTGATCGCTCCCGGTGCCATTGCCCTTCGACACAAACCCCCTTCAGGTCCGCCCTATCGCTGAGGGCCCCCTCATATTCACCGGTGCCCGTTCGCCCTCTCTTTCTTCTTGTCCGTGACCGCTCCCGGTGCCGATGCCTCCGAGGAGCTTATTCTCTACCAGGCCCACATCGTTCATTATCCCGATTTCGAGCGTCAACCGCATGTGAGTGGCTTAGCTCAAGTTTTCAATTTTAAATAAGTTTAACATCAGCATCTGTGCTCTCCAACAACGCCGGTAGCAAAGACCGCTCATTTTGCTCCTCGTTTTGCGCTCGATTTCCCGAAATTCAAGATGATCGCCCAGCCTTTCTCTGGGCCAACCGGTTACGAAGATGACAGCGCGCTGATTCCGCTGATGATCAAAGGGCTTCCCTTGAAGGAGGCCGAGGGGAATCGGTGGCGTGTGACGGGCGACGTCCACTTAAAAATCCGCCGCGTAACGGACATAGTGCACCTGAAACCCAGAAGCCTAAATACACAGGAATCGATTGTGCCTCTGGGCTGTCCCCCTGATGTGCCAAAGGGATGAAGTGGCACCTGTATTTCCTGGATGGATCAGGAAATCCGGCAGAAGAAGACGCGCCTGTGCCGGCTGTCATGGCACTATCTGTCTTATCCAAGTCATATCGCGGCTATCGCCATTAGTGGCCCTTCCTTCCGGAGGGGCAACAGCCCGGAAGATAAAAATCGGCCTTAACGTCATCCCTGATCACGGGCCAGACTCCATTCCTTCCGGAGGGACCGCATCCCGGAGGACACGGGCCATCGCCATTCGCCAGGCCGCAGCGGATTTAGCTCTTAGGTCCCAATATGGTTTACGGGATCTCCACGACCATCCGCGTATTTGTGGCCTTGATGCCCTCCACGCCGTGCAGGCCGGAGATGACCACTTCGGAGATACCCCGGGCGTCCTCGGAGTCCAGCACGGCGATGATGTCGTCCGGCCCGGTGACGCAATAGACCTCGGAAACCGCCCTCATGCCGGATATCTTTTCCAGCACTTGCCGCAGTTTTCCCGGTTCCACCTTGATGAGAACGAATGCCTCCATGTTCTCACCTCCCCGCATACAGGTCGCCCTTGCTCGTATGCCACTCTCGGCAATGCCGCCGAGGCATAAATCGCCCTTGACCGCACTGCCGGTTCTTACTCCAAGATTTCAATCTCATCAAGGCTTCAATATTTATATTCACAAACTTCACAGTGTATAAACTCGCTCGACATCCCGACCGACACATGAGAGCGGACATTGGCCTTTCCCACCTTCAGGATCGGCTTCGATGGCCGCCACATTCTTATCTCCAATCCCCCGCTCCGGCCACGCCCTTTCGCCGGTATGCCGGGGCTTGAACCGGAGGTCGCACATTCGCACCCTTTCCGTGACCTCCGGGCAGGTGGTGGGAACCGAACTATGAATGTAGGCAAATCTCCGGAACCTGTTCTCTTCAGCCGAGCAGGGATCCCCGATGGCAATCGAACGCCACGGCGTAAGAAAGAGCTGCTTTTAGTCTCGGCTTGGTCCGGTAAAGACTCCCTCGAGCCCTTAAGCACCATGGTTTATAATCCATCTTGAGAGAAAAGACATTGAGGGGATGTAGCTCAGTGGGAGAGCGCCTGCCTTGCAAGCAGGAGGTCGGCGGTTCGAATCCGCTCATCTCCACCAGATAAAAGGCCTGGTCAGAGGGCATATCCGCCCCGGCCAGGCTTTCCTAGCATAGGCTGCCGAAAAGGCGATTTCTAACAGATTTCTAACACTCGCCTTGCTCTTTATCGTGATCCACCTCCTTCAATGCCTCCTCGAACTTGCTCATCGCCGCGCGCAGCTGGTCGGCGTGGATGTGGGTGTAGTGCCTGGTCATGCTGGCGCTCTTGTGTCCCATTATCCTCTGCACGATGGGCTCCGGCATGCCGCTGGTTATCATGGCCGAGCAAGCGGAGTGTCGAAGGTCGTGAAAGCGTATCCGCTTGAGCCCCGCCCTTTCCGCCGCCCTCTCGTATAAGTTTCTGTACGATGTGAAGGGCAGGCCCCCCTTCCTCGTGAAAACTGGGTCCTCGCCTCCCCTGGGCTCTCCCTGGCTGTCCATGTGCGCCTCCATTATCTCCATCAGCTCCTTGACCATGGGAACGCTCCTTTCCTCGTCGTTCTTGGGGGAAAGATAGCCGACGCCCGCCTGATACTGCCTCCTCACGTAGACAATCTTGTTCTCGAAATCGATGTCTTTCCACTTCAGGCCCGATATCTCGCTGGCGCGAAGTCCGCCGAGGCAAGCCAAGGCTAAAAACGCCCTGGAGAAAGGGTCATCGGCGGCATTCAGGAGGCGGTGGATCTCCTCGAGGGTGTAGAACTCGCTCTCCTTTTTCTCCACCCGCAGGGGTTTTATGTCCTTCGCCGGGTTGACAAGCAGATATTCCTCTTGCACCGCTTGGTTTAGGGCCCTTTTCAGGACCTTGACGATGTGGTTGATGTTGACCGCCGAGGTCTTTTTCTCTTTTAATAGGTGCTCGACGAATTGCGCGCACAGCTGCTTGTTTATCTTGTTCATTCTGATTTTGCCGAAGTAAGGTTGTATATATAGCTTGAGCATCGATTCGTACTCCGCTCGCGTGTTGGGTTTCACCCTGCCGTCTAGGCTCTCCAGGAAACGTTTCGAGTAGTCGGAGAAAAGCTCTCTGGAGGGCTCGAAATAAAGCCCTCTTTGCAGCTCGTATTCAACCTTGGCTTTGAGGGCTTTAGCATCCCTCATCAGGTTCCCTGCCTGTTTCCATATCTGCTTATGACCGATCCTGTAGACTACGTAGTAAACGGGTTTCCCGTTCTTTCTGTACTTCTTCTGTATTGACGCCATGGCGGAAATCACCACTCTCTTCCCACGAATGGTGAGGGGGTGGGTTCCACCTGCTGGCTGTGATACTATTTCGATAGAGCAGGTGGAACCCAGGGAGTGCGCGCCTCGAAACGCCCCTTGGCCCCCCTGCTCACCTTTCATTGGATCCAACACATTCCTTTATCAGTCGCTCGATGTCCTCCGCCACGAACCTGACCACTCGGTTACCTATGCGCACCGAGGGAAGGTCGCCTCTCCGCGCCATCTCATAGACGGTGGAGGGCGCAAGACGGAGCAGCCTTGCGACTTCATTTGCTGTCAGAACGGTCAACCGTATCACCTCCTTTCACAGAGCTTTGGCAATCCTGCATTTTTCTTGACTCCACTCTTTGTGTTCATCACTATCTCTAATCGTTCTTGCGTAGCGAGTTGGCCAATCTCAGTAGAGCTTCGAGATCTTCGGTGTTTAGATCCTCTATCGCTTCTATGATTTCGTGCAATATTTTTTTTCTGCTTCTAGTACTTATCGTCAGTAAAGCCCACAATCTTCTGTAAATTTTCGCTCCCCAGGATAAAGTTCCACTCCTTCCATCCGGAGGAGAGGACAAATCACCGACGTCTTCCTCCGGTATCGCAAACCAAGGGCAAAAGGACATGACGGCACATAGGCCATCAGCTCTTGTGCCCTGGGGATATTCCTTATTGGGTTGTCAAGGAAGACGTTATGAGG
>NZ_JACVJJ010000093.1:0-11132 GCF_015711935.1 Candidatus Solincola tengchongensis | reverse complement strand
CAAGGCCGCCGATTCACCTTGAAACTCCGGAAATACATTTACTATAATTAGTTGGCCCTTGCCGGGAAGCCCTGCTTTCCACGGGTGGAAACCGGCATTGCAGATAGAGCAAGGAAAGTCATACGGGACGGAAAAAGGAACGAAGCGGGGTTAACCATGTGCGCTGAAGAACTCGATTTCATCACCAAGTACGACCTCCTCGGATGTATCCAGTGCGGCCGGTGTACGGGGGGTTGTCCCGTGGCCATGCGAACCCCCTTGAGGGTGCGGTGCTTCATGTACGACACCCAGAACCAGGAGCGCCTGGAGGAGCTCTCCGAGCGCCCGGAGATCTGGGACTGCACCACCTGCTACACCTGCGCCGCCCGCTGCCCCAAGGGATTGGAGCCCCTGGAGGTGCTCATCGGCCTGCGCAGCATCCAGATCGAGGAGGGGAGGGTCCAGCCCACGGTGCGCGACGCGCTGGAGTCAATCTTCAGGGACGGCAACCCCTGGGGCTCTCCGCGGGCCAAGAGGCTGGACTGGGTCAAGGACCTGGAGGTGAAGGTCCTGGAGCCCGAGGCGGAGGAGACCACCGACGTCCTCCTCTTCATCTGCTGCACGGACGCCTACGACCCCCGGGTGATGAAGGTGGCCCAGTCGCTGGTCAAGGTGCTCCAGGCGGCGGGGGTGGACTTCGGGCTCATCGGGGAGGACGAGAGCTGCTGCGGCAGCGAGGTGCGCCGCCTGGGCGAGGAGGGCCTCTTCGAGATGTGCGACGAGGAGAACGTGGAGCTCCTCAACTCCTTCAACGTCAACCGCATCGTGGCCATCAGCCCTCACTGCTACAACACCCTGAAGAAGGAGTACCATGGCCTCAAGCACCCCGTCCTCCACTACACCGAGCTGGTGGCCCAGCTCCTTGAGGACGGCAAGCTCCAGCTCAAGGGCGAGCTGCCCAAGGTGGTCACCTACCACGACCCCTGTTTCCTTGGCAAGCAGAACGACATCTACGACGAGCCCCGGTACATCATCACCCGCATCCCCGGTGTTGAGTTCCGGGAGTTCGACCGCTGCCGGGAGCGCAGCCTCTGCTGCGAGGGCGGCGGCGGCAAGATGTGGGTGGAGAGCGAGTCCAAGGAGGAGCGACTGGCCGAGATAAGGGTCACCGACGCCAAGGAACTGGGAGCGGAGGTCATCGCCGTCGCCTGCCCCTTCTGCCTGCTCACCCTGGAGGACGCCACCAAGGTGAAGGGCATCGAGGAGGAGATGCGGGTGGCGGACATCCTCGAGCTCCTGGCCGAGGCCTTGTAGATAGACCCCGTTTCCCCGGCGGTAGAGGAACCGGATAAGAGAGGGAAGAGGTGATAAGGGTATGAACATGGTGGTGTGCGTGAAAAGGGTCCCGGACACCGCGGAGGCCGAGGTCCACATCGATGCCTCCGGGAAGGACATCGAAAAGAGCAGGCTCTCCTTCAAAATCAACGAGTGCGACAACTACGCCGTGGAGGAGGCCATCCAGATCAAGGAGAGGCTCGGAGGCACGGTGACGGTCATCAGCCTGGGGCCCAAGGAGAACGACGAGGTAATCCGCATGGCTTTGGCCAAGGGCGGCGACGAGGCCATCCGCCTGGAGGACGAGGCCTTCGCCGGTGGTGACGGTTTCGCCGTGGCCAAGGCCCTGGCGGCGGCCATCAAAGGAATGGAGTTCGACATCGTCTTCACCGGGGCCCTGGCCGACGACGACGGCTACGCGGTGGTCCCCGCGGCGCTGGGCGAGCTCCTGGGCGTCCCCCACGCCACCTACGTGAAGAAGGTGGAGATACTCGAGGACGGCAAGCGGGCCAGGGTGGGCCGCGAGCTGGAGGGAGGGCTCCTGGAGTTCCTGGAGATAGACCTCCCCTGTGTGCTGGGCATCCAGACGGGCATCAACGAGCCGCGCTACGCCTCCTTCAAGGGCATCAAGCAGGCGGCCAAGAAGGAGATCGCCGTGAAGAGCGCCGCCGACCTGGGAGTGGATGCCTCGGAGGTGGGCGAGGCCGGTTCCTGGGCCGTTCTGGAGAAGTTCACGCCTCCGGTGGTCGGCGAGATGGCCGAGATACTGGAGGGTGACCCGGAGGAGACCGCGGCCAAGCTGGCCGCCATCCTGAAGGAGAAGGGGCTGGTGTAAATGAAAGACATCTTCGTTCTCATCGAGCACCGTCGCGGCGAGATGCGCGACGTCTCCATCGAGATGCTCTGCGGCGCCGCCGGGCTGGGTGGCACGGTGGTGGCCGTCCTCCTGGGCAAGGACGTGGACGCCTTCGCGGAGAAGGCCGCCGGGTACGCGGACAAGGTCCTCTACGTCAACGACCCCATGTTCGAGAACTACAACTCGGAGGCCTACCAGAAGGCCCTCTCCGCTCTCATCAAGGAGCACAACCCGGGCCTGGTGCTCATCGGCAACACGGCGCAGGGCATCGACCTGGCTCCGGCGCTGGCCGTGGAGCTGGGCGCTCCCCTGGTCACGGACGTGACCGCCCTGGAGATGGAGGGGGACAAGCCCAAGCCCACCCGCCAGTTCTACGGGGGCAAGCTGGACGCCCACATGGTGATGAAGGACGCCGACCTCTACATCCTCACCGTGCGCGAGGCCACCTTCCAGGCCGGCGAGCCCTCCAAGTCCGGGGAGATCGTCAAGGTTGAGAACCCGGTCAAGGAGGAGATCACCTACCGCAAGTTCGTGGAGTACGTGGAGCCCGAGGTGGGCGAAGTGGACATCACCCAGTCCACCATGCTGGTGGGCGTGGGCCGCGGCATCCGCGAGGACAAGAACCTCCCCATCGTGGAGGAGCTGGCCAAGGTGCTGGGCGCCGACCTCGCCGCTTCCCGTGCCGTTGTGGACGCCGGATGGCTCCCGGCGGACCGCCAGGTGGGCATCTCCGGGAAGACGGTGAAGCCCAAGCTCTACCTGGCGGTGGGCATCTCCGGGGCTTTCCAGCACGTGACGGGGATGAAGGGCTCGGAGGTCATCGTGGCCATCAACAAGGACCCCGACGCTCCCATCTTCGGCATCGCCGACTACGGCATCGTGGACGACCTCTTCAAGGTGGTGCCCAAGCTCACGGAGAAGATCAAGGAGTTGAAGGGGCTTTAACGGTGGTCATGGAGCCCCGGCTCCTCCGGTGCCCATAATGAGATAGCAGGATCTTTACGACCGTAGCCTACGGCACGAGGAGGAAACTGGAAACATGAACGGTAAGCCGAAGATCGGTGTCTACGTCTGCCACTGCGGCACGAACATCGCCGGGGTGGTAAACGTGGAGGAGGTGGTGCAGTTCGCCTCCACCCTGCCCGACGTGGTGGTGGCCCGCAACTACTCCTACATGTGCTCCGACCCCGGGCAGGCGTTGATCACCGACGACATCCAGAATTACGGGTTGAACCGGGTGGTGGTGGCCTCCTGCTCCCCGCGCATGCATGAGCCCACCTTCCGGAAGACCCTCCTCTCCGGGGGCCTCAATCCCTACTTCCTGGAGATGGCCAACATCCGGGAGCAGTGCTCCTGGGTGCACGAGGACCCCATCGCCGCCACGGAGAAGGCCAAGCGCATCGTGGAGGCGGCGGTGGTCAAGGCCCGGAGGCTGGAGGCCCTGGACGTCAAGGAAGTGGACGTGGAGCCCGCCTGCCTGATCATCGGGGCGGGGATAGCCGGCATCCAGGCGGCCCTGGACATCGCCGACGCCGGGTTCAAGGTCTACCTGGTGGAGAAGTCCCCCACCGTGGGCGGCCACATGGCCCAGCTGGACAAAACCTTCCCCACCCTGGACTGCTCGGCCTGCATCCTCACCCCCAAGATGGTGGACGTGGCCAACCACCCCAACATCGAGCTCATGACCTATTCCCAGGTGGAGGAGATCTCCGGCTACATCGGCAACTTCCAGGTCAAGGTGCGCAAGAAGTCCCGCTTCGTGGACATGGAGAAGTGCACGGGCTGCGGGGCCTGCGCCGAGGTCTGCCGCATGGCCGGGCGCATCCCCAACGAGTTCGACGAGGGCATCGGCATGCGTGGGGCCATCTACCTCCCCTTCCCCCAGGCGGTGCCCGCCAAGTACACCATCGACAAGGAGAACTGCCTCTTCCTCTCCAAGGGGAAGTGCGGGGAATCCCCCAAGTGCAAGGAGGCCTGCCAGGCGGAGGCCATCAACTTCGACCTCCAGGACGAGATCGTGGAGTTCAAGGTGGGCACCATAATCGTGGCCACCGGATACGACGTATTCGACGCCCGCAAGAAGCCGGAGTACGCCTACGGGGTCTACGACAACGTGCTCACCGCCCTGGAGTTCGAGCGCCTGGTGAACGCCTCAGGGCCCACCGGGGGGAAGATCGTCATGCTCGAGCGGGGGAAGAAGAAAAAGAAGAAGGAGGGCGAGGAGGTAGAGCCCCCGAAGGTCCCCAAGAGCATCACCTTCATCCAGTGCGTGGGTTCCCGCGACAAGAGCGTGGGCAACGAGTACTGCTCCCGGGTGTGCTGCATGTACACGGCCAAGCTGGCCCACCTGGCCAAGGACAAGATCCCGGACTGCGAGGTGACCATCTTCTACATGGACGTGCGCGCCTTCGGGAAGGGGTTCGAGGAGTTCTACGACCGGGTGCGCCGCGAGGGCGTGCGCTACATCCGGGGCAACCCTTCGGAGATCTTCAAGAGGGGCGACAAGCTGGTGGTCAAGGCCGAGGACACCCTGACCGCCACCCCGCTGGAGCACGAGACGGACATGGTGGTCCTCTCCGTGGGGCTGGTGCCGCGCTCCGACAACCGGGAGATAATCGATCTGCTCAAGCTCTCCCAGTCCTCGGACCTCTTCTACCTGGAGGCCCATCCCAAGCTGCGCCCGGTGGACACCGCCTCCGACGGCGTCTTCCTGGCCGGCGTGTGCCAGGGCCCCAAGGACATCCCCGACGCCGTGGCCCAGGCCAAGGGAGCCGCCTCGGCGGCCATGATCCCCATGGCCTCGGGCAAGGTCAAGGTGGAGGCCCAGACCTCGGTGGTCAACGAGGCCACCTGCCGCGGCTGTGGCTTCTGCGTGGCCGTATGCCCCTTCACGGCCATCGAGCTGGTGGAGGTGAACCGCAACGGCTGGCCGGTCAAGGTGGCCCGGGTCAACGAGGCCCTGTGCAAGGGTTGCGGCGCCTGCGCCGCCGCCTGCCTCTCGGGGTCCATCCAGCAGCGCTCCTTCAAGGACATACAGATACTCCCGCAGATACAGGCCCTGGGGGTGAAGTGAGCCATGGCCGAGAAGAACAGCGATTTCGAGCCCAACATCGTGGCCTTCCTCTGCAACTGGTGTTCCTACGCCGGGGCGGACCTGGCGGGCACCTCCCGCATCCAGTACCCGTCCAACGTGCGGGTCATCCGGGTAATGTGCTCCGGTCGGGTCAACCCCCTCTTCGTGATGAACGCCCTGCAGCAGGGAGCCGACGGGGTGCTCATCTCCGGGTGCCATCCCGGCGACTGCCATTACATGCAGGGCAACTACTACGCCAGGCGCCGCTTCATGCTCATGCGCAACTTCCTCGAGTACCTCGGGGTGGAGCCGGAGAGGGTGCGCATGAGCTGGGTATCGGCCTCCGAGGGCGCCAAGTGGAAGGAGGTCATCGAGGAGGTCGTGAGCGGCGTTAAATCCGTCGGGCCCATGAACAAGTTCCAACGGAGGCAGTTAAATTGGTAGACGTAGAAAAACTCAGAGAGATCGCCAGGGAGGTCGTCTCCCGGGAGGACGTGCGGCAGCTCATCGGCTACCGCCAGGGCACCTACGGGTTCCGGGCCCGCCCCGCCTTCATCACCTCCCCCGAAGAGGTGGACCAGCTCATCTTCTCCCCTGCCTGCGTAAACAACCTGGCCACCTACCTGACCCTGGAGGAGCGGCTCCCCGTCCCGCGGGGCCAGGAGCCGGACCTGCGCAAGGTGGCGGTGATGGTCAAGGGGTGCGATTCGCGGGCCCTGGTGCAGCAGATGGAGGAGAAGGCCTACGAGCGTGACCGCATCGTGGTCCTGGGCATCCCCTGCACCGGCGTGGTGGACATGGACAAAGTGGAGAAGAGATTCCCCAACGTCCTCTCCCGCGGGGAGATAGCCTTGGAGGGCGACAAGTTCGTCCTCTCCTTCGACGGCAAGCGGGAAGAGGTACCCAAGGAGGAGCTTTTGGCGGACAAATGCAAACGGTGCCGCTACCCCACCCCGCTGGTCTACGACCAGCTCCTGGATGAGGAGGTGTCCCGCTTCGCCGACGACGACTACGCCGACGTCCTGGCGCTGGAGAAGCGTTCCGCCGAGGAGAAGTGGGCCTACTGGGAGGAGAAGTTCTCCCGCTGCATCCGCTGCTATTCCTGCCGCAACGTGTGTCCCATGTGCTACTGTGAGGACTGTGTGCTGGACCGGCTCAATCCCCAGTGGATGCGGCGCAGCGTGGACATAAGCGAGAACACCGCCTACCACATCGCACGGGCCTACCACCTGGCCGGGCGCTGCATCCAGTGCGGGGAGTGCCAGCGGGTATGCCCGGTGGAGATCCCCCTCATGGAGCTCAACCGCAAGTTCTACAAGGACGTGGAGGAGCTCTACGACTACGAGCCGGGGACGGACGCGGAGGCTCCCCCGCTCCTGGCCACCTTTAAGGTGGACGACCGCGAGGACTTCATACTGTAAAGGGTGAGTGCCATGGCAGTGAAGAAGTTGAACAAGGACAAGGTGAAGGAGGCCCTCCAGGAGCTCACCAAGTTCCGCCTCATCGCCCCGGCCAAGTCCGACGAGGTGGTCGTCTTCAAACAGATAAGCGACCCCGAGGAGGCCTTCCTGGATTACGGCAACTCCACCGTACCGCCGAAAAAGGTGGTCTTCCCCCAGACGGAGACCCTCTTCCGCTTCCAGCGCGGGAATCCCGAGCTCCGGGAGAAGAACGTGGAGGAAGAGGGGACCACGGTGATCTTCGGCCTGCGCCCCTGCGACGCCCGAGCCATGTCCATCGTGGATCGGCTCTTCAGCTGGGACTTCGAGGACCCCTACTACCTCAAGCGGCGCCAGTTGACCACCCTGGTGGGGCTGGCCTGCGTAGAACCCCCCTCCGTCAACTGCTTCTGCACCTCGCTCGGGGGAAGCCCCTTCGGAACGGAGGGCCTGGATGTGCTCCTCGTGGACATGGGCGACCATTACCTGGTGCGGGCCCTCACCGAGAAGGGGGAGAAGCTCCAGGAGACCCTGTCCGCATACCTGGAGGAGGCTCCTGCCGGGGAGGAGAAGGAGGCCGAGGAGATGGCCTCCCGGGCGGAGGGCAAGATAGCCCGTTCCATAAACACGGAGGGCATCCCGGAGAAGCTGCCCACCCTGTGGGAGCACGAGTTGTGGAAGAAGGTCTCCGCCGCCTGCTTGGGATGCGGGATATGCACCTTCCTCTGCCCCACCTGCCACTGCTTCGACATCCAGGACGAGCTGGAGGAGATGGGGGAGGGGAGGCGCGCCCGCATGTGGGACTCCTGCATGTTCAGCGAGTACACCCTGCACGCCTCGGGGCATAACCCCAGACCCACCCGCCGGGAGCGGACCAGGAACCGCATCAGCCATAAGTACTCCTATTACCCGAAGCGGTTCGAGGTCATCGCCTGCGTGGGTTGCGGGCGGTGTATAAACCTCTGCCCGGTGAACATCGACATCCTGGAGATCCTGGAACAGGTGGTGGATGCCTCATGAAGAACCCCTACATCCCCTACGAGGTGAAGATCCTGGAAGCCCGCTATGAGACGCCGGGCGACCGCTGCATCAAGACCTTCAAGGTCACCTTCGCCGACGAGAAGGTCTGGGACACCTGGAGCCATCTGCCGGGCCAGTGCGCCATGGTGGGCATACCCGGGGTCGGCGAGTCCATGTTCTGCATCTCCTCCTCGCCCACGGAGAAGGGCTACCTGCGCTTCAGCATCATGAAGATGGGCAAGAACACCACCGCCCTCCACGAGCTGGAAGCCGGGGACTCCTTCTACGTGCGCGGCCCCCTGGGCAACAACTTCCCCCTCGAGGAATGGAAGGGCAAGAACATCATCACCATCGGCGGCGGCATCGGGCAAGCACCCCTGCGCCCGGTCATCCAGTGGATACGGGACAACCGGGATGATTACGGGGAGCTCACCGTCATCTACGGGGCCCGCACCTCGGCTGACCACTGCTTCAAGGACGAGTTCGAGGAGCTCAACTCCTGCGGTGACGCCTGCTGCCACCTGGCCATCGACGTGGAGGAGGAGGGCTGGCCGCATTTCGTGGGATTCGTGCCCCAGCTGCTCATGGAGGTGTCTCCCTCTCCGGAGAACGCCATCGCCGTCACCTGCGGGCCGCCGATCATGATCAAGTTCGTCCTCCAGAACCTGGAGAAGCTGGGGTTCACACCCGACCAGGTGTATACCACCCTTGAGAACCGCATGAAGTGTGGGATAGGGAAGTGCGGCCGCTGCAACGTGGGTCACCTCTACGTGTGCAAGGACGGCCCGGTGTTCTCATACGCGCAGATAAAGGACATTCCCGAGGCCTTCGCCTGATGCCCATGGCGTGGGCCGGCAAGGGTTCCGGTGGGGCGGAGTCCGTACTCCGCCTCGCTTTTTTACCGTCATCCGGTTGTAGGGGGCCCACAGGGGAGGCAGGGGGGCCGCGCAACGGTTGAAGGGAACGTTGGTGGTCGGGAGAGCCCGATGTTCCGGAGGGCGTATCGATACGCGGGAAGTCTTCGAAGACAGGCGGGAGCGCTGTAGGTCCGCTGCGGAGGGCCTCGGTCACAGGGCGGACCCGAAGTTCCGGAGAGCCTTCCGATCCCCGGGAAGTCTTCGAGCGTCAAAGATAGCGGGAGGTCGAGGAGAGGCACTGCGAAACAGAGGGCCGGGGTTCCGGGAGGATGGGCGGAAGGGAGGTCCGAGGGGCTAGATTTGGGACAGAGACGCGGGTGATGAAAATGTCGGTGGAATGACTCATGCCGCGGAATACCGATCGGACGGCGGTGGAGGAAGGGTGGCGGTTCGGGGTTTGAGCCGCGCTCGGATCCTCGGCGCTCAGGGGGGAAGCGTGAGCCGGAACGGTGAAGGGAAGGGCCCTTTCGGGCGTTGGTACAGGGCAAGCGGAACACACGGGAGGGGTGGGTTGCCTGGAGATGAAGGGGAGGAGTGTGGGCACGACGAAGACTTGGAAGAATTTATCTGCGAGTCAGGACGATAAATGCCGGATATTATGCCTACAGGGAACAGGAGGACCGCTCTTGCATCGGCGACCTTGGAGGGATGGCGACGGATGATTTGCCGCACAACCCGTTGCAGTGGTAGGTGGTCGGTATGATCTTCCGCATGCGCGCCTGGAACATCGTCCGCCACTTCCTGCTGGCCGTGGGGCTGGTCGCACTCTCACTGTTCCTGCTCCTGATCGTCTCCTTCCTCGGATTGGACCTGGCCTATGCCGGCCACGTCTTCCGAGGGGTGTACGTGCAGGGCATACCCATCGGGGGATTGAGCAGAGAGGAGGCCCTGGAGAAGCTGCGCTCGGAACTGGACCTGGAGGCGCTATCCAGAGACTTGGTCCTCGAGTTCGACGGCAACATCTGGCCTCTACCCCTGTATGAAATAGACGCCTATGTGGATCTCGAGGAGACGGTGGACCGGGCAGTCGCCGCGAGCCGGCAGATACCCTTTTACCGGCGGTGGGCGAATCGGGCCGCCTTCCGGGGCCTGGAGAGGGACATCGGACTCGTGGTCCGGTATGATGCCCGCAGGCTGGACGAGTTCCTCTCTGAGCTGGAATCAACGGTTGACCGCCCCCCGCTGGACGCCGAGATCCGCCTGGAGGGCAAAAGGCTCATCTTCCAGAGGTCACGGGACGGATGGGACCTGGACGCCAACCTGGCCAGGGAGTCCATCCTCAAAGCCCTGGCCTCTCCGGATAGGGTGGTCCGCCTGCAGATCGAGGTGACCAAGCCTCAGGTGTCGGACGACCAGGTAGGGAAGGTCATCGTGGTGGACAAGACCAACCACCGGTTGACCCTGTATAACAACATGGAGGTGGAGAGGCAGTACCCGGTGGCGGTAGGAATGCCCTCCTGGCCCACCCCTACCGGCACGTTCAAGATCGTCACCAAGGAGAGGAACCCGACCTGGGTCAACCCGGGCACCTCCTGGGCGGCGAACATGCCTCCCTACATCCCTCCAGGACCCGGAAACCCCCTGGGAACATGTGCCCTGGGGACCAGCGCCCCCGGGGTGTTCATACACGGGACCTATAGTTCGTGGTCCATAGGTTATTCTGTGTCCCACGGATGCATACGCATGTACATAAGGGATGCGGAGGACCTTTTCGAAAGGGTGCAGATAGGAACCCCGGTCCTGATCTACTGAACGGCGCCGCGCCGTACGGCGTGACAGCGGTATACCTGCGGCCTCCGGAACATGACCGTGGGAAGAGGTTTTTCGGCCCGCCGTTCGGGTACCCGGGAGGCGGGGGCTCGTTGGCACCCATGCCCATGGAGTCGGGGAGGCCATGAGGCGGGCATGAGGGAGCCTATCCGTGCCCGGCGAGGGAAAGGGGAAGCCCCGGATTTTGCGGCCTCTCCTTCTCTAAACCGCCGCCTTTAAAGGGACGAAGCATTTATATGCGGAAGCGGCTTGGACCACGGACTGGTGGGACGCATGGTGATGCTTGGGCGCCGGCACGCTCGAGGATTCCAGGAAGAGGAAAATTCCGGTCCCGCCGACAGCATGAGGGGAATCATAAAAGCGTGGTGCTGGATACCCGCCTCCGGGAAGGCATACCTGTGGGAAGCGGGAGGATTTCCGGGGCCGGCGGACGGGAAGTAGCTGGTCGGTCCGGCGGAGGGATATGGAGTGGGATAATGGCATTTGCTTCCATGAGAAAGACGACCGCTAAGGGAATCGGGAGTCCGGCCCCGGGAGCGGGGAAGACGGAAGGCGCATGCGGGAAAGCCAACCCCAAAGGGAGGGTCCTGGCGGCCATGTTTCTGGCCTGCTTCACGGTCCTCTTCGCCCTCCAGGCATCCGCCGAGCCCGCACCGGTGGAGCTCTCGCCGGGAGGGAGCCTGCCCCCGCCCCAAGGGGTTTCCGTGCTCCACCGTCCGGAGGACCGGGGTAGGCGCGTGGCC
>NZ_JACVJJ010000092.1:0-15830 GCF_015711935.1 Candidatus Solincola tengchongensis | reverse complement strand
GTTCGACGTGGCCGAGCTCTACCTCCCGGCCTCCACCTGCGGGGTGAAGTGGATGGACTCCCTGTGGTTCTGCGACCACGGCGAGGCCCCCAAGCTGGTGCGCAAGGGCACCTTCCACATGGACGGGGAGCTGCCCATCAACCCCTCCGGAGGGGTCATCTCCACCAACCCCATCGGGGCCACGGCCCTCATCCGCATAGGTGAGGCCGCCTGGCAGGTGATGGGCAAGGCGGGGCCGCGCCAGGTGGAGAACGTGAAGCTGGCCCTGGCCACCGGTTTCGGGGGCTGTTATTGGTCGGATGTGATGATCCTGGGGGTCAATTCCCCATAATTATATAAATAATTTGACATATCATATAATATTTTATATATTAATTATTGACACTATTCATCTAACTGGAGGTTGGAAATGACAGGTTTAGCTTCTGAAAGCAAGCTGGAACGCTTGAAGAAAGAGATGCCTTTTCGCATAAAGGCCACCCGGGGTCATGGAAGGTATGGAGAAAAACTGGATAATATCACCCCTTACAGGCCGGGCGTGAAATTATGCCTTGAAAGGGCGCGCCTGGTAACCGAGGCCTACCGGGAAAGTGAAGGCGAACCCATGGTCATTCGTCGAGCAAAAGCAATAGCAAAAGTGTTGGACAATATGACCATTTACATCCAACCCTGGGAAATAATCGTCGGGAATTTCGCTCGAGACCCGGATTCAATCCAACACTACCCGGAGCTTTTCTGGCGGTGGTTGGACAAAGCTGTCGAGGAAGAATACCGCTCGCTTCTAACCGATGAGGAAAGGGTCGAACTCCACGAATTACACCGCTACTGGAAAAACATGGCCGTGCATGGCATGGAGAGGAAATACCTGCCGGAAAGCCTACGACCATACACAAATTTCATCAATCACGGCGCTTTCATATGGTTGCATGGAGGGCGTACTGGGGTTCCGAATTACGAAAAGCTGTTTCGTGTAGGGTTAAAGGGAATCATAGAGGAAGCGAAGGAAAAATTTAGCCACCTTGAAAATGATGAAAGTTTCTACCTCAAGGCTGCGGATTATATGGAAAAAAGGGATTTCTATCAAGCGGTGATAATCAGCCTTGAGGCGGGCTGCAGATGGGGTAAGAGGTATGCGAAATTGGCCCGAGAGCTTGCGGCAAAGGAGAAAGACTCGGAGAGGAAGGAACAACTGCTGAGGATAGCCGAAGTATGCGACTGGGTACCGGAAAACCCACCCCGCACCTTTCATGAAGCGCTCCAGTTCTATTTCTTCATCGTATTGATCACCCGAGTCATCGACCTCCAGACGCCGGGCCTCGGCGAAAGGTTCGACCAGATAATGATGCCCTTCTATGTAAAGGACCTTAAGGAGGGACGTATAAACAGAGAGAAAGCCAAGGAGTTGATCGAGTACTGCTGGCTCAAGATGAACGAGTTCGGCGAGCTTATACCGCCCCTCCTGGGTGGAGGATTGGGCTCGGTCATCACCGCGCGGGTCACCACCATAGGGGGCCAGACACCCGAGGGCGATGATGCCACGAACGAGATGACCTATATAGTGCTGGAAGCCATTCGTGACCTTAAATTGTCGGAGCCGTCGGTGGCCGTCAGGATCCACCGGCACTCCCCTCGACGCCTGCTTGAGGAGCTCACCGACTCCCTCCGCGAGTGTTCCGGTGTATTCTCCCTCTTCAACGACGAGATGATGATTCCTTACCTTGTAAGCCTGGGAATTCCTATCGAAGATGCCAGAAATTACTCCACCGAAGGCTGCATGCGGTGGATAATACCCGGAAAATCCATGGGTTTCAGAGCTCTTGGCGGCCTCCTTATACTGCCCAAATGCCTTGAGTATGCCTTCACGCAGGGGGTAAACATCATAAACGGGAATCAGATAGGATCATCGACCAAAGACCCTCTTGCGTTCACAAGTTTTGAAGAACTGCTTGAAGCCTACTTCGAACAGGTACGTTTCTTCACCGAGAAACTGGTGGCCATCAACAACATAGTCGAGGTTCTCGATCAACGTTTCCTGCCCCAGCCGTTCCTCTCGGCACTTCTCGACGAGTGCCTGGAAAGAGGCCAAGACTGCAGGTATTACAAATATTTCAATAACACTATCATCCAACCCATTGGGCAGGTAACCGTGGTGAACTCTCTGGCAGCGGTGAAAAAACTGGTCTTTGAGGAAAAGCGGGTATCCATGGCCGAGCTGGTAGAAGCCCTGAAAAACAACTGGGAGGGGAAGGAAGACCTCCGACAGATGTTCATACACAAGGCACCAAAGTTCGGTAACGACGACGATTATGTGGACCTCCTGGCCCGGAAGATATATGCGGAAACAACGCGATTGATCAGAAACTTCAAGAACATATACGGCACTTCCTTCCTTGAGGACGGAACCGGTGGATCGACGTACTATTTCGGGAGTGTGCTGTGCGGCGCTACTCCAGACGGGCGCAAGGCAAGGGATCTCTTCAACGACGGAACAGTTTCGCCAGTACCGGGGACCGACCGTTCGGGGCCTACGGCGGTTTTAAAATCAGTGGCAAAACTCGATCACGTGAGGGGTTTCACCCACCTGCTCAATCAGAGCTTCCTTCCGGAAACCCTTGAAGGTGAGAACAAAGAAAAATTCATCTCCTATCTTCGCTGCTGGTCGGACCTCGGGATTCACCACATCCAATTCAACGTCTTTGGGCCTGAGACCCTGGAGGATGCACAGTTAAACCCGGACAAGTACGGGACTCTTGTCGTTCGGGTCGCCGGCTTCAGCGCTTACTTCGTGGATCTGGACAAGATGGTGCAAGATCAGATCATATCCCGTACCAGACAAAAGCTCTGAGGGGCCAGAAGAATTGTGCCATAACCGCATGATTGCGGGAAAGAGGCTATGGCATTTCACTTTAATAGCCGCTTATCCGTGGGGTCCTTTGAGTTACGTATCTGGCTTTCTCCTCCCCTCACGAAGAAAACGGTGGACATGCCCACAGCGACAAGGTTCCCGTCCTCATCCTTGGCCTCCGTCATCGCCACGCCAGTGAATCTCCCCTTGTGCAAAGCCCTTCCCTCACCGAAAAGGACGCCGGAAGAAATATTTGAAATGTAATTGATCCTCTGATCCACCGTGACCGCCATCTCCCCCACCTTCATAAGGGAACCGCATGCTATTGTCCCTGCAGAATCGAGTAGAGCAGCAATGACACCCCCATGTAAAATCCCGTAAAGGCTTTTCAGCTCATCTTTGACCGGCAACCTCAGCTTGGCGCGACCTTCCTCAATTTCAATTACCTCCATCCCCAGATGGAGGTAAAAAGGAGATTTGTTAAGCAATAAAAAAGCATGCTCTTTAAGCTCGTGAAGGCGAATCTTCTCGGACATTGAGCTCACCTTTCTCTTTACAAGTCTATCGATACGGACTCTTTCTATCAACGGCTTTCCGCCATGACAGAATGACCCGATCTCAACATTAACATATAAGCACGACCTTGCATGTCATTGCCAACAAATTCCTGCCCTGCCATCTGCGTTAGCAGATACCCTTCGTTTTCCAGCTTTTAACGATTTCTACATATCTAATTTTTATACGAATCTGCAGAGGCTAACTCGCTCTCCTTCATCTCTTTGTTTCCCTCCCCATGATTGTCGTATAAATCTTACACGATCTCCTTGAGGGGGCGCACCTCTATGAGGTCCAGGTTGCCGAAGCTCAATGGGTACCTGCCTTCCTGGATACCCCTGATTATCTCAGTGACCCTGTCGTTCACCGGCGTGGGCACACCCGCCTCCGCAGATTTAGCCGAGAGGTATCCGTTGAGCGTCTCCACCTCGCAGGGAAGACCCTTGCGCAGGTCCTGAAGCATGCTGGGCACCTGGTCGCGGTGCCTTCCCCAGACCATGCGGATGACGTTCAGGGCGTTCTCCTCGCTCTCCCGGATGACGTCCAGCAGGACGTTGGGGTCCACGCCCTGCATGGGCTCCATCCTGATCCCCAGGGCCCGCGCCGTTTTGAGGGTCTCCACGATTATGGAGGTGGCAGCGATGAGAGCCTTCTCGTTGTCCAGGATGTCGCCGTACGTGCAGTTAAGGGCGGTACCCAATCCGCTCATGGAAACATTTGCCAAGAGCTTGGTCCAGCGCGTGCCCACCAGGTTGGTGGTTATCTCCGCCTTGCCGGCCTTGTCCAGCACAGACTTGACCGCCTTTACACGCTCGGTCACCGACCCGTCCATCTCGCCGATGTCGTAGGTCATGGCCTCCACTTCGCTGGTCAGCTCGGAAACGCCGGGCTCCAACAACGTGGCGCCCCATCCGATGGCCCCGCCCAGGGTACGCTCACGCCCCACCACGGAGGCAACCCTCTCCTCCGGCACGCCGTTCTGGAGGGTTATGACCGCGCTGTTCTCGCCCAGATGAGGCAGGATCTGCGGTAGAGCGCGGTCGTCGTAAGTGGTCTTCACCAGGTAGATGATCAGATCGTAGATCCCCTCCATCTCCCCGGGCGTGATCGCTTTGACGGGGACGGTGAGTTCCATGTGCCCGGTTATCCTCGCCCCCCTCTCGTTCATGGCCTTGACGTGGGCCTCGTTGACGTCCACCAGGACGATGTCCTCCCCACCTCTGGTCAGGAGGGCACCGATGACCGTGCCCATGGATCCCGCGCCGACCAGCGCCATCCTCATCTTCCTCACCCCTCCATCTCCCTCCGGGTGCGCTCCGCACACTGACCGTTATAAACGAACTTCGTCCGCTCGGGTGCATCCCTTTCCATGGGCTCCGCCCGGGCGAAAAGCGGCTCGACACTTCCTCCCTTTGCACGGAAACATTATACTCCGACGGATGGGGAGGTACGGACAGCGGCATTCCGTGCGGCATTGAGGATTTAAAGGATTGCCTCTGTTAAAATCTTGCCATCGGATATTCACGCCGTTCGGGAGGGTCGCATTGAAGGAGAAAGAAGACAGGTTACTCTCCAAAGATTTCATACTGGTTTGCTCAAGTAATTTCTTAGCATTTTTTTCCATATATATGGTCATACCCGTCCTTCCCGTGTTCCTCGAGGAAAGGGCCTACTCCAACTCCTTCATCGGCTTCCTCATGTCCGTGGCCACCATGGTGGCGCTTCTCCGCCCCTTATTCGGCCGCCTGGCGGACGACTACGGGCGCAGGCGCCTGCTGGTCTCGGGAACCCTCCTGCTCGGTCTCTCCACCTTTCTCTACGCCTCCTTCGCGACTGCGGTGCCGCTTCTGATCATCCGTTTCTTGAACGGCTGCGGGCTGGCGGCCTTTCATACCGCCGCCTATGCCATGATCGGGGACCTCGCCCCGCCCCGCCGCAGATTACAGGCCATCGCCATATTCTATATTTCCGTGGACGTCTCCATCGCTTTGGCCCCTCCGGCCGCCGAGGCCATGCGCCTCGCCTGGGGTTATACCCCCATCTACCTTCTGGCGGGAGGAATCGCGTTGCTCTCCTTCCTCTCCTCCCTCCTGGTCAGGGAGACGGCGATCACCCGCGCCCAGCGCGGCGGAAGGGTGAAGGCCCGCTTCACTCCCCTGCAAAAGGCCGTCTTCCTGGCCACCATAGGTTCCACCCTGACCTTCGGGAGCCTGCAGACCTTCATCGTCCTCTCATCACTGAGTAAGGGAGTGGAGGAAGGAGAACTTTTCTTCACCGTGTTCGCGGCCACCCTCATAGCCTTTCGTCTTGGCATGGGGAAGCGTGCCGACGCCGTAAACCGGCGCCGGCTCATAACCGCATCGGGGTTGATGACCCTGGCAGGACTGGCAATCCTGGCATATACAAACAGCCTGGCCCTTCTCCTGGTCGGGAGCCTGATTTACGCGCTTGGGTTCGCCTATCTTCCCACTACCCTGTCCGCCCTGCTCCTCGACCACACGCCGCCGGACATGCGGGGTTCGGCGCTGGGGGTCTTCATGGCCGTGTTCGACCTGGGCATCGGCCTCGGGGGAATAGCCCTCGGTCCGGTCGCCGACGCCCTCGGCTATTCCTCCATGTACCTTTTGGGCGGTGCGATCGCCGCTCTGTGCCTTTTTTACTTCCATGCACGAACTGCCTTCGTGGTCTCTTCACATGCTCATGCTGCGGGCTCAAGCCAAGGAGGGAAAGATGAGCGGAGGGATTTCCTACCGGGAGAGAACGGTTGAAGCGAACGGCATCCGGATCTACTACCGCGAAATGGGGGCGGGGGAACCGCTCCTCCTCATCATGGGCCTGGGCGCCAACGTCGATTGGTGGGACCCGGTATTCTTGCGGCGGCTTGCGGACAGGTACCATGTGGTAGCCTTCGACAACCGTGGAGCGGGGAGGTCCGAAAAACCGCCGGGGCCCTATTCAATCAACCAGATGGCCGAGGACGCCGCCGCCCTCATGGATCGCCTGGGGTGGTCGTCGGCGCATGTGCTGGGAATGTCCATGGGCGGGATGATCGCCCAGGAGCTCACCCTTCTCCATCCCGAGCGTGTCCGCAAGCTGGTCCTCGTTGTCACCACCTGCGGTGGCCGTGAGCAGGTCCTGGCCTCTCCCGAGGTCTACAAGGTGCTCTACATGCCTAAGGAAGGGATAAGCCCCGAGGTGATAGCGCGCTCGACACTGTATCTACTCTTTCCCAAGGATTATATGGAAGCACACCCGGAGAAGATGGAAAGGGTGGTTCAGGACTTGCTACAGGCCCCCATATCCCCAGAACATTTCACCTACCAGCTGACAGCCATCCTGAACTGGTCGGACTTTTCGCGCCTGGGGGAGATCGACAAGGAGACCCTGATCATCACCGGGTCCGAGGACATCTTGATACCTCCCGAGAACTCCCGCATCCTAGCCCGGGAGATCCCCCAAAGCCGGCTGGTGGAATTTCCGGGCGGAGGCCACGGCCTCATAACCCAATTCCCAGAGGAGGCGGCGAATGAAGTGGCCTCCTTCATCGGGTGAACGACGCAGACGGTAAGCCAACAGCGGAGACGAGGGAATTCGTCCAAGGAGTGACGGGGGTGGTGAAGATGGACCACCTGCTGAGGGAGTCCGCCGGACACCCCCCACTCACGAGAAAAAGATTCCTTTGCGGCGGGCCTCAAGCCTTAAAGGGTCGGGAGTCTCCTCACCTTATGCCCCTCAAGAAGGTAATTCGAGTGGAATGGGCTTCTTTCAGGATGGCGGCATCACCTAAGCCCCTCGCCGCCTTGCCGGGAGTGTTGCCGGGTCGGTGTCCGCTGCCAGGTTCGCCGTCACCTGGAAGATGGGGAGAGATTGACCTTATTGCGGCGCCCTCCGAAGCCTCAGCGTCACGCCCTCTTCCCATGAGAGCAACCCGCAAATGCGATTTCTCGATTCCTCGTCGAGCTCCTCTCCGAGGACCAGGGAGGCCAAGCGGTTCGGGTTCAGGGCACACACCTCCTCCCATTTTCCGGTTTCCCGTAACGCCTCCTCCAGCCTTCCCCTCTCCTCGCTGCCCGGGGCAGGAATCACCGGCCGCCTGGTCCTGGACACGCTCACGACGCCAGCGTTTCCCTGTATCTTCTCCACTCCGTGAAAGTCGGCGAACTCGATGATCTCCTTCCGCACTTCTTCCAATCTCTCCTCGGCCTCCCTTTTGCGGGCGTACCATTCGGCGTACTCATCGACGAGTTGAATCCCGCGGTCCATGCCCAGCTCGCGCACCGGGAGCTTGGCGACCATGTATAGGTGCTTCCTCTTGGGGCAGTGTTCCTGGACCTCGCACCAGTCGCACAGCTCGCTCTCGCGAGGCAGGAAATCCCTGCATTCCTCGATCTCCCGGATGACCTTCAGGGCGGCGGCGGCCACTTGCTCAAGCTTGTCTTTCTCTCGCCTCAGGCGCAGCTCGCGGTCGAAGACCAGGTAGTGCCAGACCAGCTCGACTTCCCTGACGTCCGGAAAGGCGGCCTCCACCGCCATCTGGTAGAGGCTCAACTGGCGGTCCTCCTCCAAGACATCCTGGGAGGGAAGAAGTTGCGAGGTCTTGTAATCATGAATCTCGTACCTCCCCTCTTCAAGATAGTCCAGGCGATCCAGCACCCCGATGAAACTGACCTGCCGGCCCTTCTCGTCTCGAAGGGGTATCTGCACCCTCTTCTCCAGCCATAAAGGCCTTCCCCTCCCACGGAACGGATAGTACCGCCGGTAGTAATCGCCGAGACACTTCAACCCGGTGTTCAAGTAATCTTCCTCGGTGTATTCGCTGCGCACGATGAACACGTCGTCCCCGTAAGAATTCCTCCAGGTATCCAAGTAGAAACGGTTTAACTCCTCGAGATCCGGAAGGCGCGACATGAGGAGGTCTCGGTACAGCTTCTCAAGGGTGACGTGGACCACGGATCCCATGAAGGCCTCTATGCTCCTCCTTCCCGCCTTCACCCTGTCGAGGTACAGGAGCCGGTACTTGAAAGGGCATCTCTCGTAGGTCTCCAGTTGGGTATGGGAATAGACCAAGACGCTCACCTCCCCACCAGATAATAATACGAAGGGGTGACCGGAGGGAGAGACTGGCGTGGAGGTGCGGCGGGACTTCACCTTCATCGCCTGCGCGTCTCCGTCAAAGGGGATAACCCAGCCTCTTTGTGGGCGGCGATCCTTGAACCGTGGCAGGAGGGATCTGACGGCAGGAAAAGCCGTCTTACGGGAAGCTCACAGGATTACTCCCGGATTAATCACCAGATTCGTATATTTAAGGGAGATGCGGGATACAGTCTCACCTATAGAGAAGGAATAGAATCATCCGGTACGGTCTTTAAGGTAGAACGGTCGGGGGGGATAAAATATTGAAGTATTAACCTAAACTTTACATTAAATAAGAATATCCCACCCATTCTCGCTACCCTTTTTCCTCAAACCTCCAGATCGCTTCGCTCGTAGATTTAAAAGGGGTTATGGAGATGGGTGTCGCCAATGGACCGGCCCATATCTAATCTTAATCATTTAATTATAAAGTTAAGGTTTACGTTTATCTAATTTAACAGGGCATCCTGCCGGATCCTTTCAGCCGACCCCTCAACCTTCCTCCTCTTCGACCAGTTCCTTTATCTGGCGGATGAACCTCTTCCTCCTCGCCCTGACCAACCCCTTCACCAATCGGTAGCCCACATACGCGCCCACCAGATATGGGGCGACGACCTTTAGCTGCTTTAGTGCCTCGTTAAGCTGTTGCTGCCTCGCCTCCGCCTCCTTCCTCGCCACTTCCTGCAGCTCGTCAAGCGTCTCCTTGATCTCCTCCCCCGTACTCCTGATCTGCTCCACGACCTCCTCACCCGGACCCTTCACCCCTCCGGCGCCTTTCTTCAGCATTCCTATCCCCACGAACACGATCGCTCCTCCCAGCAGAAAGGATCCGAGCACTACAATAAGAGCGGATAACCAGAGACGGTCGAGGGCGATGTTCACCAGCAGCGTTACCACGGCGATGATGTAAACCGCTGCCACGGCAATAACGGAAAGGCCGAACAACACGATCGCGGCCCCTACGGCTATGCGCTTACCACTCTCCCTGATCCTGTTCTTGAGATCCTCTCCAGCCGGACCACCCAGGGCGGACAGCTGCGACCTCATCTTGGAACCGAGCCCTATCAGACGCTCGATCCTCGTCTTGAGCTCCGAAATCCCACTCACCCGGACCTCCTTTCCCTCGAAATTGCCTATCCTTGGCCCCCTACCAGGACTTCCGGATCACGTCACCGGTGATTCCCCGAAAAGACTTCTCCGGATGTCCTTTGACTACCTTCCACCTGAATATCTACTTCTCTCGCCCAGCCGCAGCCCGAACCGGCATAATCGTTTCCAAGGGATTTGGACGTGCATAGTTTAATACGTTTGGGTATATATTATCTATGCCACAGGGAAACTGGATAATCCTGCTGCACCTGCTCGCCATCTGGATGAGCGTGGCCACCAGCCTGATGGCTGGATGGTCCATATCCGTCAGTCTATACATATCCCTGCCTCTGGGGTTCATGATCTGGCTCCTCGGGTTCTTCCTCAACCTTCGTCTCATCGAGACCAGGCGGCGAAGGAGGGCCACTCACAGCAGGGCCCACGTGCAGGAGAACTACCGCCGGATCGCCGCCCGTACGGTGATGAACCTGGGTATAGCCCTGGGGTTCCGCTCCTGGCTGACCATGATCGTCGCCGGGGTACTCATCCCTCTTTACGTTGAAGCCGCCAAGAGGCAGAGGATGTACCTGGATTATCTGCGCACGGGGACGCTGAGTGACGCCTTCCCCAACCGCATCCCCCGCAAATAGACTTTCCCGACATCCCGCCTTCACCCCTCGCCCACTATCTCCGGCCAGAACCTGGCCACCATGTCCAGGGCCAGCGCCGGCCAGCAGAAGTCGGGTATCCTCCTCCCCTTTCCGTCTCGGGAATCGTAGAACTCGTAAAACCCTTCCCGGAGGACCATCCTCACCACACGCCGCGTGACCTCCCTGGCCACGTCGCGATACCCGTTCTCAGCGAGCGCTATGCACAGCATCCAGCAGAAATTTATCCACACGCAGTGTCCCGCCCAGAGACGCTTCTCCACCCACTTCCCATCCTCCTCCACCTCGTCCAGCGGATTGAAGGGTATGGGATAGGGGGTGAAGAATTCCTGCGGGTTTAGGAGGTGGTCCTCTATGAGCCGCGCCGCCCTCTCCGGAGCACAAAGGCCCCCGAAGAGGGGCATGAGGGAGTCGGCGGTCTTCCTTCTGGCCAGACGGGGTTCTCGAAAGCCAAAACGCGGGAAATAGCATCCCGCCTTCTCGTCCCAGCATTTGGAATCCAGGGCCTCCATCAGGATCCTCGCCCTTGCTTCGTATTTCCCTTCCGCATATCCATCTCCCATCCTGCGGGCCAGGAAAGCCATACTGCGGCAGGCGCGGATGGTCAGGCAGTTCACGGTGAGCTCCTGACACACGAAGCGGTCGGCCCGGGCCAGCTTTTCCGGATCCCATCCCAGCGCCCTGTTGAAAGCGAAGAGCGCGGTTGGATAGAGATTGGAACGCAGCAGGCTACCCCTCCTCCCGCGCTCCAGACCCATGGCGCTGAAGAACTGCGGAGACATGTCCGTCCCCGATTCCCAGGGGTGAAAGATGGTGACCAGGCCATCCCCGAAGACGTCCCTCTTCTCCAGTAGATAATCCAGGCTCCGGCACATGTTGGGCCATATCCTCCCCAGCCATTCTTCGTCCCCGGTCTTCTCGTACACCAGCTGCGCCGCATAATGGTAGCTGGGGGGATCGATCATATAGGAGGCGCCCCGGCGGTCAAACTCCCAGCGCACCAGCCAGGTCTGCAGGTCCCGTAACCATGGATGCTCGGTGCGATGGGGAAGCAGTACCTCGTGAGGAAGATGACCGTCATCCCTCACCTGCCGGAAAAGGGTCTCCAGTTCCCGCGCTGCCTTGGCGGGATCTATGTGAAGCATAGCCACGGCGTGAAAGCCGCTGTCCCAACCGAAAAGGGAGGGATAATGATGATAAGAGGGCATGTGGTAATATATGTCGCCCTCGTCCACCTCGTTGAGCGCGAGGACGCGGCAGGACTCGCGGTGGAGGTCCCGCCACTCGTCGGCAGTCAGTGGGCCGGGTTTGATATCCGGTCGCGTCATTCGCTGGGCGGTTTCTGATACGCGGGAACCCCGTACACCTTCTCGTAGGCCCGGCACCATGGGCAGAACCTCAATTTGGATTCCAGCCTCACGATACGGTAAAAGAGACCCTTACCCCTTTTCCTTCCCAGTTTGCAGGCCGTGCACTTATCCCGACAGAACTGCGCTCTTCTCAGGGTTTTTTCATCCCATTGCGTTTCAACCCTGTCCTGCATCTCCACCTCCTCCGATCCACCGTTCACCGGATGCCTCTTATTCTTTATTTGCGGGCTGCGGCATTCTGTCCTTTGCACCGGAGGAAACGAACCCGCCGTCCCGCCGACCGATCCGGCAACCAACCGGCTAGCAATTCGTCATCACCTTTTCCACAAACTCCGGGAGCATGAAGACATTCACGCCCTTCTCGGGCGGAAAACCGGCGAGTGCCTGGCCGTAACATCCGGTGCATATGGTGACCAGGGCATCCGTGCGCACGCTGTCCAAGACATGGGCGATGCCTTCAGGTTTGTAGCAGCAAAACGGCGCGTCAATGCGATGTATTTTCAGGCCTCGAAGCTTGGAAAAGACCTCTTCCGTGGAATCCAGGTCCATGGGAACTGGAGAGAACCTGCGGTGCAGGCGGTAGCAACCGGCATAATAATCAACCTCCCCTTCGCAATTTATCTCCTCCATGACCTCGGCAACGGCCCGGGGGTAAAAGGCTATGTCCCTTTCCGGAAAGGCATGCCTGTAGATTGGGTAGCAGGGCGAGCAGAATATGACCAGCCGGTGGGCTCCCATTTCCTCGGCCCTCTCCAGGTTCAGGGAAACGAACTCTCTCGAAAGCCGCCTGCATTCCGCGATGGCTTCCTCGTCTCGGGCCTGAATGGCGGGACGGTAAAGGTAATTCCCGCAGCAGTACTCGCGGGATAGGAAAGTATAGGAAAACCCGCCCCTCTCCAGCACCTTGGCCAGGGAGACAAGAACCTGTGGGAGCAGATAGAGGATCTGGCATCCGGTGATGACAACGTTCTCCGCCCGGCGGTCATAGGGTAAACCATGCCTGTCCAGTATTTCCGACCTGGGCGGGAGTCCCGGCACGGCGCTCCCGGTCTCCCGTATGGACCTTACCATGTCGCCGTCGATCAGGGGGTGCATTGGACAGCCTCCTTTTCCGTGCCGACGAAGTGATGGGGCTCCTCGAGGAGCCCCATCATTCCCTGAATAAGGATATTGGCTTAACTCTACTCGTGCAAGCGCCTGCGCCACCCTATCCCCAGGAGGACCATTCCCATGAGAACCAGCAGGGCTGCGGCGACGAACACCAGCAGTTGGTTGAACCCGGTGTACGGAAGGGCCGGACGGCCAACGGGTGGGGTCACCACTTCGCCACCCACGACGACCTCCAGGAAGTCCACCGTCTCTTCATCGACGGCTTCCGTGGTGTTGCCCTCGTTATCCGATCCGATCGCGGCGGCCACGTTGGTGTGACTCCCAGGATAATCGCCGGATATTGTGGTCTTGTAATAGCAGACGAAGCTCTCCCCGGCTTCTATGGTCACCGGTAGGGCAACGGGATTGCCGTTCTCGTCAACCAGCTTGTCGCTGAGATCTCCGAACTGGTCATCCACCAGCGAATCAAAGGTCACCGCCTCCTCTCCGTTGTTGGTTATGAGGAAGGTATATGTGACCTCGCCTCCCGTTTCCGGCACTGCGTCAGGGCTGGCGATCTTGGTAAGAGAGATGTCCGGGACCACGTCGGCGAAGGAGACCTTCTCCCCGTCGTCATCGGAGTCGGTGCTCCCGTCGTTGTCCTCCGCCACGGCGGTGACCACGTTCTCGTGGTCCTCCCCGGAGGCATCGCCCTCGATCCAGCGGTCGTTGAGGTAGACGGTGAGGCTCTTCCCGGCGGCGATGGTCACCGGGAGATGGACCGGGTTGCCCTCCCCGTCCACCACCACGCCGTCCAGGTCCCCGAAGACCGTGTCGGTGAGGGAGGTGAGCTGGAAGTCCTCGCTCCCCTGGTTGGTGATGACGAAGGTGAAGTCCACGTAGCCCCCGGTCTCGGGGACCTGCGTGGGAGAGGCGGTCTTCTCCACGGTGACGTCCGGGAGGCAATCAGTTATAGTGACTGTGGCGTCGTCGACGTCCGTATCCTGGTGACCATAGGCATCCTCGGCAGTTGCCGTTACCGTGTTCTTGTGGCTGCCGGGATAATCTCCCTCTATCCAGCGGTCCTCGAGGGGCACGGTCACGCTGGCGTACGGTCCGATGGTTATAGGCCCGGAGAGAATCTCGCCGTAGGTGTCATCGTTAAGAGATATCAAGCTGATGGTCTTGCTGCTGTTGTTGGTGACCTTGAAGGCGAAATCCACGTAACCGCCGCATTCCGGCACGCTGGTCGGATTGGCGGTCTTCTCCACGGTTATGGTGAAGGGTATATGCCTGTAGGTGACCGTGGCGTCGTCGTAATCCGTGGCCGTCTGTTTGTCCTCCTCCTCTCGCACCGTTACCGTAACCGTGTTCACGTGGGTAGTCCCCGCCATTCCGGGAGGAAGTAGCTTGCTCAGGGTCCAGGTGTAGGAGCCGTATCCGGGTATGACCATCCCGATAGGCGTGGGCAACAACCCGGACAGGTTACCGAACCTATCGTCGGTCAGGGAGATGATGGTGAAGGGGTCGATGACCAGGTTATTGACGGTGATGGTGTAAGTGACCCAGCCGCCCTCCTCCGGAAGCTCTTCCGGGTCGGGGGTCTTGACGATCTCCACTCGCGGCGGCGGAGCCGGCACCGCCCCGGCCGACAGGGACCGGTCTTGGTTCCCTATTTGATAATAGACTCCGTTGATGGTCCAGCTCAGGAGGCGCATATGATATGGAGAACCGCTCAGCGCACTGGCCGAGTTGCCCGAACCCCAGTCGTACCTGGAAGCTATGTGCCCGCCCCAGGCCAGTACCGCCGTGCTGCTGGCAACGGTGAAGGTGACGTCGACGTAGGTTTTGGCCGATGACCCTCCCAGGGGGTCCTGCTGGCTGTAAGCCACGCCGGTGAGTGTACCTCCGAAAAGAGTCATGTTGGTGCTGCCCACAGAGGAGAAACTGTTATAGAGAACGGCGTTATAGGCGGGGTTGGGGTCCGTGGGCACGGGAATGGGGTATGTGGTGACCAGCGGAGAAACGCCGGTGACCCCCGCAAGGGGATTGACGGTGGTCCCACAGTTGACGTCATAGGTCGTGAGGTAGTCTATGGCGTGTTTCCCGCTATCAACCGTATCGTAGTTTATCCTGAGGGTCACAGTGGCCCCGACCGGGAGATCGGTCATGACCGCCCGGTAGGGGACGGACATGCCTTCCCTGTACAAAGAATTGCTGGCGTTGAGGTTTCCGTTCTGCCATGTCCCGGGATCGGTCTTGTTGGCGAGTTGATCCAGGTTTGCCGAGGGATTGGCGTCGGTGAAGGTAACGGAGGCGACGGGTTCCTGGTGCAGGTCTCCCTCCCAAACCTCGTCATATACCCTTACCTCATAGGTGCCCACTATGCCGTTTAGGCGGGAAAAAAAGATGAGATCGCCTTGTTCGTCGGTCTCGACAGTGTCCCATCCGGGGAGGAAAGAGCCGTCGCCCTTTACCACGGACCCGTCTGGACGGATGACCGGTATGTCATAGCGAGTCTCCGGCAGAAAACCCTTACCTGTCACCTGCACTACCTCACCAGGCAGGTAATCGACCTTGTCCGTGGACAGGATAGGGTTGATAACCGAAAGCGGCTGCTCCCCGGAGGCGGCGCCCTGCGGCTCATCCTGTCACGCGGACGGACCTTCTTCTCCGGACGCCACTTCCGAAGGGGAATCCGTCATGCCGTCCTCAACCGCTTTTTCATCGGATTCCCCCTCGGCGCCTTTTCCGGGGCTCTTTTCCTCGTCAGAACCGCTCACGGAAAAAGACGTCCTGGCTATCGGGGTGGACTTCTTCCCTTGTGTCGAGGAAGTCTCTAGGAGAACGACCTCATAGTCGCCTACTTCTCCAGCCTGGAAGAAGCAAGTGAACCGGCCTCCCGCGTCAGCCCGCACGCTCTCCGATTCGACCGTTTCTTTATCCCTGATCACCTTGACGAGATAACTCCCGGCTTCAAGGCATCCGGTGCCCCGAATGGCTACCGTCTCCCCCAGTTGATAGACCGCTCTTTCTGTGGCGATGCAAGGTTTCTGGGCTTCCGCCATCACCGGCAGGTTA